>NZ_JBXWOS010000004.1:0-244998 GCF_059611005.1 Ruegeria sp. CDSB117 | reverse complement strand
GCAAATCTCCCGCTTCTCTTCATCCGACCAAAACCGCTTCTTACGCATGCTCATAGAGTGCCTCATAGTGTCCACTAAGCGAGGTTGAGATGCACCTCGTCGCAGAGCCGTCGCTCGGACCTGATGCCCATCACGTAGCCTATCAGCAGCATCCGGATCATCAGTTCCGGATCAACGGACGGTCTGCCAGTCGAACTATAGAACGGAGCAAGGTGCCGGCGGATATCAGACAGTTCAATGAACCGATCTATACCTCGAAGAATATGGTCTTGCGGGACATGATCCTCAACCGAGAACTCGTAGAACAGTGACCCTTGTGCTTGCTGCCTTGGCCCCATCATCGCTCATTCTCCTGTTCAGTACAGGAATTGAATCAGCGACTTGCACGTCGATCAAGGAAGAGTTTTTCAACAGAATAGGCTCACAGCAGACATTCGATAGTCAACAATGAGGAGCACCGATGTCCGCTGAGCCGGGCAAACCTCTCGTTCACGAGGTGTTTTCTTATGTTCGAATTGAATAAAATGTACAAATCGAGATGTCGCTTCTTTCCCTTGCACACGTCGTCAAAGATCGTCTCTACTTTCTTTTACGACCTCAACAAAAGCGACCGCCGCAGGGGATGGTGTTGCGTGCGGATGCATCGCTAGCCCAATCTTTCGTGTCCTGACTGAATTGAGCGGTTTGCTGACCCAGCCCTCTTTTCCGTTCGTTGGCGGCAAGGCCATCTCGGCCACCACCGAGACGCCTTGATTGCGTGCCACCATGGTCAAAGTACTTAGCATCTGCGATGTCCGATACCGCACATTTGGGCTAAGACGGGACTGCGTGAACAGACGACGGATGATCCGGGCAGAACCAGAATCCGGCATGATGAATGGCATTTCGCACAGTTGCTCCAATCGGATTGAGGATTGCTTGGCCAAAGTATTATCGGCAGCAACCAAGGCGACAAACTGGTCCTGTGCCACAGGCCAGGTCCGGAAGCGTTCATCTGGTAACACGACAAAACCAAGATCAATGCGCCGGTCTTCGATCCAACGGATAATCTCATCGTCAGCGGCTTCTTCAATCAGTACCTCGATACCAGGATGGGCTGCATGAAATGCTTCGAGAAGGCGCGGCAATATCTGCAATGATGACGTGGCACCAAAAGACCCAATGCGCAGTCTGCCGGTCTGCACTCCACGATACTCCGAGGCCTCCTGATGCATAGCGTCGGCTAGCCCAAGAATTTCGCGTGCGCGGGTTAGAAGTCGTTCGCCCAACGGGGTCAGTTCGATTGGGGAGACGGTGCGATTAAAAAGCGTGATGCCAAGCTCATCCTCAAGACTCTTGAGGGCATGAGACACTGCGGGCTGACTTATCCCAAGTCGCAATGCTGCAGCCGTAAACCCGCGCGTTTCGGCAAGAGTGACAAAAATATCAAGCTGACCAAAAGTCATAAGTAAATACTCATTTGACTATAACATAGTATAACTAAAATTCGGCATGGGCAATCCGATGTTTTAGGTGTTTCCATGTCCCAAGCCCTGTCATATCCCATAGCGTCGCAGAGCGCTTTGCTTTACGTCCGGCTCTCAATGGTGGCCTTCCTGTGGGGCGGCACATTTGTTGCCGGCCGCGTCGTTTCGGGTGAAATGCCCCCTCTGGTCGCGGCAACTGCTCGGTTTGGCCTGGCGTCTCTGGTATTGCTTTATCTTGTCTGGAAAGCGGAAGGTGGTTTGCCCCGCCTCAACTGGCGGCAGAGTGTATTGATTGTGCTTCTGGGACTGTCCGGCGTCTGCCTTTACAACCTGTTCTTCTTTGCCGCTCTGGCTGAGATGCCAGCTTCGCGAACGGCACTGTTTGTTGCCTTCAATCCGATAGCCGTGGCTCTAGCCGGGGGGCTGATTACGCGACGGCTCCTACCGATTGCGCAAGTTGCCGGGATTTGTGTGGCACTAGCCGGGGCCGTGATCGTGATTAGCGGAGGGGACGTTGCCGGACTGATGACTGACGTCCGGCAGAGTTTTGGGCAGGGAGAACTGTTCATGCTGGCAGCGGTGGGTAGTTGGGTGGGCTATACGCTTCTTGGACGCAAAGCCTTAGGAAGCCTCTCGCCACTGGCGGCAACTACCTGGGCTGCACTAATTGGGTTTGTGTTTCTGGTATTGGGGTTGCCGCTCGCCGGTCCCGTGCAACTGTCGCGTTTGCCCACGTTCACCTGCACTTTGGCCATCATCTATCTGGCCATTGGTGGAACAGTCGTGCCATTTGTTTGGTACTATCGGGGGGTACACTCGCTTGGACCTGAGCGTACGGCAGTATTCACCAATCTCGTCCCCGTCTTCGGGGTAGCCCTTGGGGCGGCTATCTTGCGCGAACCGGTTGAGGTTTCCATGCTGGTGGGCGGTGCGCTGGTGATAGCCGGAGTTTCACTCACCAACCGAGGATGACATTATATATGCCAAGAAACAGGCGGCTAGACAGTTTTTCGTAGATTGATTGCTGGCTGTCGCAGCGGACCTCAACGTGTTCAAACATCCGGGGCAATAACGGCAGATCGTTGCTTGGCCGAGGGCCGAAATCTCCCAAAGGGTAATTGGCAGAAGAAACGATCAGATTTGTGTCGCTTCAAAGGGCAGCTTAAATCCCGACGCTTTTCTATGACGAAAGCAATCCCGATAATTTGCTTGCTCCAAACTGCAAGAGCGACAGAAACTGCACTAAACTTTGCATTTCGTGACGCTGGGTTGGCGCGTGAACAGACAGTGTTGCTACAAGCCGATTGTGTTTATCCAGGACGGGGACAGCTATTGCGGTCATCCCGGGCATGAATTCCTCGTCGTCCGTTGAGTATCCTTTTTGGGCGATACCCAAGATTTCTGCGCGCAATGCTTCTGGGTCAGTTATTGTTTTTTGGGTGTTCGGGTTCAGCTTACGGGCGGAAAGAAACCCATCCAGCGTGTTTTGACGAAGCGTGGACAGGTACATCTTTCCGCTGGCAGTGCAATGAAACGGAACCTGAGTGCCAATCGGCAATTGAATCCTCAAGGGCCATTCCGTTTCGACCCGGTCCAAATAAATCATTCCTTCCCGATCCGGGATGGCGAGGTTGCAGGTTTCGCCAATTTCGTCGGCGACGCCCCGAAGGATCGCGAGACGAGCCGTTCGAAGGTGCTCCGATGACACCGTGTTTACCGAAAGCTCTCGCAACCGTGGTCCGGGTCCATACGATCGGCCATCCAGGTCTCGCTGAAGGAACCCTTCGGCCTCGGCCGTTTGCAGCAACCGATGGACCGTTGGTTTTGCCAGACCCAATGATTCAATCAGGTCTGACGGTTTGACTGCGACACCGCGCCTTGCAACCTCTTCAAGGAGAAATAGCAAACGCAGGTTCGTCGGGATTTGGGTTTCTTTCTCTCGTGTATCTGCGTTTGCCATTCCGCTAAACTCTAGTTGTTTGGCAGAAGTATCAAGGCCAGATCAGGCACCAGAGAAACCAAAATCCATACGGAGAGCAGAGCCACAAGGTACGGAACGGTGTAGCGCAGCAACCGGAAGTACGGCACGCCTGTCACACCTGACGCAACATAGAGGTTCAGACCATAAGGCGGCGTGATAAACCCAATCGATGCACCCACAAGGAAAATCACCGAAAAGTGGATCGGGTCCACACCCACCGACGCAGCAATTGGTGCGAGGATCGGCGCAAGGATAATCGTCACGGGCAAGCTTTCCAGCACCATGCCTGAGAAGAAGACAATGACCATCGATGTGAACAGAACCGCGTAATATCCCCCCATCGAAGTCACGAAATCTCCGATCGTTTGTTGTGCGCCAAGCAACGACAAGATCTGTTGCATGACAACCGAGATCGCAATCAGAGGGGCCAGAATGCCGGTGATCTGGGCCGAACGGATCACGATCGAAGGTATCTCAGGGATCGTAAATCCTTCTACGACGAACATTTCAGCAAAGCTCTTTTCGGTGGGTGAAACATCGTCGCGCGCACCCATTATTCTGTTGATCGGATAACTGACCAATCCGGCGATCACACAGAAGCCAACTGTGACGCCCGCAGCCTCGGTGGGGGAGAATTTGCCAGTATAAATGCCCCAAAGCACAAGCCCGATGGCAAAGAACCCAAGCCAGGCGCCAAAGGCGGTTTTTAGGATCCGGTTCAGTTGCAGCGGGATCAGGTGGCCCCAGCCGTTGATCCGGCAAATGATCCAGCATGCAAACTGCATGCCAAAGACCATCAGCGCGCCAGGCAGGATACCGGCGACAAACAGCTCAGAAATGGGAAGGTTCATCAGGAACCCGTAGACGATGAAGATGATTGATGGGGGGATGATGATCCCGACCGTACCTCCCGCCGCCGCGGTGGCCGCGCTGAAGCGTTCGTCATAGCCGCCTTTGACCATTTCAGGATGCAGCATCGAACCGATCGTTGCGGTGGTGGCCGAGTTTGACCCTGAAATCGCAGCAAACAGACCGCACGCGCCAAGCGATGCCATCGCCAGACCGCCACGTATCCAGCCCAGACAGGAATATGCGAAATCGCTCAATCTTCGCGCGATGCCCGACTTGTTGATCAGGTCACCTGTCAGGATGAACAGCGGCATCGCCAGAAGGGCAAAACCCTTGTTGAATACGTTCAGCAATTCCGCGCCCATGTTGTCGAGCGTCAGGCCCAAAACAAAAGAGCATCCGATGACCCAGTATCCGATGACCAGCAGCACCGGCACGCCCAACATGAACAGAAACGTCACGCCCAGCGAAATAAGTGTAACTAAAGTTCCGTCTGTCATCAGTCTGCCCCTATCACGGCCTGCTTGATCAGCGGCTCTCCGGTTTTCCAATTGTGCAGATCGTCAGCAAGGTTTTGAAACACGCGACCGACCATCAAAAAGAAGGAAACAGGCGCGGCCAACAGAAACCACCACTGCATGATGTTGTCTGTCCCAAGCACGATCTGAAAGTTCGAGGCTGACAGCGCAACGAGGCGTGTTGTGGTCACGATCACGATGACCGCAAAGATGAACCACAAAATGGCATCCAGAAACAGACAGGCCAGTTGACCGCCGCGCGGCATCGCGGTGCGAAACTCGCTGAAGCTAAGATGCGTGCGAAGGCGGACATTATAGGACGCACCAAACCAGGCCATTATCATGAACAGAAGCGGAGGAATGGTGGTAGACCAGGGTTCCTGATCGTTAAAGACAAAGCGGTCAATCACACCCCAGAAGATGATCAGCGCAATGGCAAGGTAGGAATAGACCATGATCGACCGTTCGAAGTGGCGTTCAACAAAGGGCACTTTGCGATAGATCAGCATTACAAGAAAACCGCCGAGCGCGGCGGCAACAGTGCCAACAACCCATGCGGCGTCGGATTCCAATGCGGATTGGATTTCGAATGAATCGCGAGTGAGCAAGGCGCTGAATATTGCCCCGATATCTGCCCATAGTGACATGAACCCCGTCCTCCCAGTCGGTGTTTAGAGAAACCGGCCCGCGAGGGGCCGGTTCGAAATGTTAGATCAGGCCGCGCCTTTCCACCAACGGCGGGGCTCAACGTTTTCGGGCAGTGTGTCTGCTGGGATCTGCCGCGCGATGTCGTAGATTTCCTGATAGGTGTCGATGCCACCGGCCCATTTGTTCAGCCGCTCGCGCCACTGCGCCCAGGGTTCAGGATTAAAGTTCGGCGCACACATTTCCTCGGCCAGTTTGATCTGATCGTCCGGCAGGAATGCTGCACGTACACCGTTTTCCGCAAAGATGGTGTTAGGCAGCTGTGGTTCCGAGAAACCAACCGTGTTCAGCAGTGCAGCTTCGTTTGCACCCTGAATAAGGGCCTGCGTGAAATAGGACGATTCCATAACCGCGTCCTGAAGTTCACCGCCAAGACCGTCAAACACTTTCGCCGACATTGACGTATGCTCAGTACCGCAGAAGAATTTGAGATTGACGGATTGCGAGACGACCGGAGCCATGTTTGCGTAGGCAACGGCTGATGCCCAAGTTTCCGCTCCGTCGATCAGGCCCGTCTTCAGTGCGTCCAATGTTTCTTCCCATGCCACCGGCACGGGATTCAGGTTCAGCAGCTGCATGGCGATCCGGCCAAGCTGCGTCCCCGTTACACGGTTCTTCGTCCCAAACAGCTCTTCCAGCTTGGTGACTGTCGGCTTGTCAGAGAAGGTCGAGCCCATCTGCAGGCCGCGTAGTTCGCAGTGTGTGAACAGGAATTTCAGCCCGTGGCGCTTTTCGAGGGGGTCTCGCAGAATGCGCTGGCTGTCGGGGCTGTAGAAGAAATGATACTGCGCCGCCCTGCTGGGGAACATATAGGCATAGTCCAGCACGTTCAGATATGGCGCACCGCCCGCTGAGTTCTGGGTCGACGCCGCATAGATGTCGACGATTCCCTGCTGAGTCTTCTCAACACAGCTCAGTTGTCCGCAGATCTGGTTGTCGCCAATGAACTCGATCCGAATCTCACCGTCAGTGCGTTCTTCCAGATCTCGGGCGAATTCGATGGCCCCTGCCCGTTCGATCAGCAGGTTGCGCGTATTGAAACCTGATGCACCGAATTTCAGCGTGTGCTTGGGTTCTTTCGAAAACCGTTTTTCATAAGTTGATTCTGCGGCTTGCGCCAAATTGGCCAAACTCATCGCGCCGCCAAAGCCACCCGCTGCCAGCAGCGTTGAACTCATGCCATAGCGCCCGGCTACACGGAAAAAATCCCGCCGTGAGACACCGCTTAGTTTCTTACCGATCTCCATTGCTTACCTCCCTGATCGCAATTATTGAGACGTTTTGTATCAAAAAATGCTAGTATAGTTCCGGCAATTTGCATAGTGTTTTTTTCAGTTACCTTGGGAGGAGACCGTCATGGAGGTGGATTATGCAGTCGTCGGAGCAGGCTCTTCGGGCTGTGTCATTGCCAATCGGCTAAGCGCTGACCCCAGCACAACAGTGGCATTGTTGGAAGCTGGCGGACCTGACACCAACCCGTGGATTCACATACCGGTTGGATACTTCAAAACCATGCATAACCCCTCATTGGATTGGTGTTACCGCACTGAACCAGATCCAGGTTTGAATGGACGCTCGATTGATTGGCCGCGCGGAAAGGTTCTTGGGGGATCATCCTCGTTGAACGGGCTTTTATATGTTCGCGGTCAGAAAGAGGACTATGACCGCTGGCGTCAGATGGGTAACGTCGGCTGGGGCTGGGATGACGTCTTGCCTCTGTTCAAACGCAGCGAGGATCAGGAACGCGGCGAAGACGCGTTTCACGGTGCCGGCGGCCCGCTGTCGGTATCCAACATGCGCATTCAGCGACCAATCTGTGACGCCTGGGTCGCCGCCGCCCAAGAGGCGGGTTACCCGTTTAATCCCGACTACAACGGGGCCGATCAGGAAGGCGTTGGCTACTTTCAACTGACCACACGGAATGGTCGTCGTTGCAGTGCGGCCGTTGCATACCTCAAACCGATCAGGAACAGGCCGAACCTGAACATCATCACCCGTGCATTGGTAACCAAGGTCGAACTGGAGGGCAAAAAAGCAACCGGCCTTCTTTATCGCGACCGGTCTGGCGAAGTGAAGTCGATCAAAGTGCGCCGCGAAATCATCTTGTCCGGTGGTGCCATCAACTCACCTCAGATTTTGATGTTATCAGGCATCGGAGATCCAGATCATCTGAAGGCCAACGGCATTGAACCCGTTCATTCGCTGCCCGGCGTCGGCAAAGGGCTGCAGGATCACTTGCAGGCACGCCTGGTTTTCAAATGCAACGAGCCAACGCTGAATGATGAAGTGCGCAGCCTGTTCAATCAGGCACGGATCGCGCTGAAATACGCGCTATTCCGGGCCGGACCTATGACAATGGCGGCCAGCCTTGCCACAGGATTTCTGAAAACCCGCCCCGAAGTTCAGACACCCGACATTCAATTCCACGTTCAGCCCTGGTCGGCCGACAGCCCCGGAGAGGGCGTGCACCCGTTTTCTGCCTTCACAATGTCCGTCTGTCAGCTGCGGCCGGAAAGCCGCGGGGAACTGCGTCTGGATGGCCCCGATCCGGCCAGTTACGTCAAGATCATTCCAAACTATCTGTCGACAGAAACTGATTGCAGAACCATCGTCGACGGCGTGAACATCGCGCGGGATATCGCCCGGCATAATCCACTGGATTCTAAGATTTCAGAAGAGTTCCGACCAACCTCTGATCTGTCCCGCGATGACTACGAAGGCACTTTGGATTGGGCGCGCTCGAATTCTGTCTCGATCTATCACCCGACAGGCACCTGCGCGATGGGAACCTCGGAAAACTCTGTTGTGGACCCAAACCTGAAGGTCAAAGGGATCGAAAATCTGCGTGTCGCCGATTGCTCAATCATGCCGGAAATCGTCAGCGGCAATACCAATGCGCCAGCGATAATGATCGGAGAAAAAGCCAGTGAGTTGCTAAGCGCAAACAAGTGAGTTTTGGGCATTTCGTATCGTTTTGCCGGTCCGACATAGGTAAGTTCCGCAAGTTGGGACACGTCGCAGAAATTGGCCCAAACACGCACGTTGATCGCGGTACAACGAAAGTCTGCTTTGAATCGTTTAGCTATACGGATCAAAAAGCGGCTTACTTGTTAGACAGAAATACAGAGATGGCATTGAGAATGCCAAGGTCGGCCTTTTGACCAATATGGTTGGAAAGTTTGTCACGCTGTACTGCTCAAGATCGACGACAAAGGGTAATGGCTGTCTGCAACCGGCTGAGACTTATTTCTTTGGGCCGCGACCGTAGGAAATTAGCGCGGTTGGAATGTAACAGTTTTTGAAACGAAAGCTGGTGAAACCGAGTTGCGGAATTTCGAGTTTCCTTAACAAGATCAGTATCTGAAATGAGTGAGTTATCGCTGAAGTCAGATTGCAAAATTGATATTGCACAAACTTTACGGTAGTGAAGACTACAATAATTGAGTGAGGTCTGCAGGTGTCGGGAACCCATCCATCTCCGACTGGTCTCATAAAAAAATTTCCAACAGTCCGGACTATCGAGGGCTGAGGCTTCCGTAAACGTTGCACTTATTTTGACGACGATCCGCAAACATCGTTCAGCTTTGCTTTACTTGGTTTTTGAAGCCCAGTTCCCAACCAGCATAAGATTGAGTGCCGGAACCAATGGGACATTTGACCTTTGGATATGGCTTCGCTCTCACCGGTTTTTCGCCTCGTTGATAGGTCCGGAGGCAATAAGAAGTAGAGTATTGTCATGTCTGGCATGGTTCGTGTTCTCGGCCGCGTAGAGATACAAGCTCAAGGTGGTGAAAACCTACCAATTACCAGTATCCGCTCGAAAGAGCTGATTGCGGCCTTGGGGAACCGCCCGGGGCATCCGGTTGAGCGCCGTCAGGTGATGTCCTGGATCTGGCCTGACAAGGATCCAGACAAAGCACGGCGCGCGTTGAACACCGAGGTCTGGCGCCTGAAGAAAGTAGTGGAAACGGCAGGTACTGACCCTTCTGCGCTTATTGATTCAACACCTCGAACACTGACTTTGCGCAATGATGCCGGCTATATCGTTGATATCGACATGCTGGCCCAGGGCGGGAACACTGCGCTTGAGAGTCTTCTTGCAGGTGAAATCCAGATCGGGCGTTTTGCAGAAGGGGTGGAAGCTGAGTGGATAGAAGAGTTGCGCCACGAGACGCAGGCGCGGATTTTCAGGTTTCTGAAAAAGACGATCGAGGCCGCGTTGGAAACCAATCGACTGGCAGAGGCTCGATGGGTCGCAGAGAAGTTCCAGCGCGACAATCCCTATGACGAGGCCGCGACACGCTGGCTGATGAAGATTGACATGATGTCTGGCCAGAATGGCAACGCGATCCAGCATTTCAACATACTCAAAACCGTTCTGAGCGATGAGCTTGGTGTCGTCCCGTCGCCGGATACGGTGGCTTTGGCGCAAAAGCTTCAATCGGAAGATCTGCCGGCGCCCAGGCCGGGTTTCAGGTTTGAGCCGGCAACAGATCCGCGCATCAGAGCGGCCTTGCGGCGCGTTGATGCGCTCCACGGGTTGGTGGGCGAGTTACGGCGAGAGTTGTCAGCGTTGACAGACGAGTTAGACCGCCTGGACGAATGAAACTGCCCTGGCATACTTTCCAAGCCTCTTTTGCTGCGAGATATCGCCCCCCACTCACAAACTAAACAACGTCGTCTCGAAGTCGCCAGCGTTGAGGCGATGCAGGCCAGTCCCGAAAAGATTGATCTACCTGCTCTGTATGTCTGTGCCAGCGGCCGTGTCCTTTTTCCGCCCAGCTCCTTCGCTCCCACTGAGGTTTTTTCTCAAACCTCCTTTTGTGATCGTTTGCTTGATTGCGTCGTGATTGGCCTGTGATTGCGCCATGCAATGTCTGGGAAGAACGGCAAACGCTGCGCAAGAGAGCAAGGGTGATCAACATGTCCCGCGATGCACGAAACCGGTTTTGGAATGCACCGGCTGAAGACGATTTTGAAGACTTCTTTGACGAAGAGTTCGCGCCAGAGTTTATCGATGCTGATAGCGCGTTCCCGGAGGACATGGAAAGCGACGCCGAGTGGGGCGCGATTTTCGACGCAGGCTTCTCGCCGGAAGATGTCGCGCGCGAGGCTTTTGCCGAGATTGCTGATGCCGACGACACCGAGGTCAACGAGTTTCTTTTTCAGATGACCGAAGGCATGAGCCCCGAAGAACTGGAGAGCTTTTGGCGGGGTCTGGCCCGGTTCGGGCGCAAGGCGCTCAAGGTTGCGGCACCAGTCGTACGCACCGTCGCCCCGGTGGTTGGCACAGCAATCGGCGGCCCGATCGGCGGTGCTGTTGGTGGATTGCTTGGTCAAGGCGTAGGCGCACTTGCCGGACGGCTCGGATCGCGTGGGCGGTCCAGACGTGGGCGAAGACGGCCTTCGCGGCGTGGGCGTTCGGTGATGACGCGCAGACCAGCGCGTGGTCGAGTCCGTCGCACACGTCCCAGAAGACGCGGACGCCGCAGAGCAGGGTTGGCCTCGATTGGTCAGCAGGCAGGAGCCATTCTACGCAATCCACAGATTCAGTCGATTTTGGCGGGCCTCATTGGCGGGCGCTCGCGCGAAGTCGTAGGCCGTTCGGGCGAGACGATGTCTGGGCCCGTTGCAATCGCAGGGCTTATTGAAGGGTTGACCGAGGCGCTAAGCGAAGCAGAAGCCGCTGGAATCGACCTTGATGATTTTTCCGCAGATTTCGAAGCGGAGGATTTCGAAAGCGCTGCAGATGCATTTGCGCTTTTGGTGGAAATGATTGGAATTGACGAGGACGCCGGGGAGCGTGCCGGCCCCTGCCCCGAGACCGGTGAAGCCATTTGCCGGTGCAACACATGACCGCGCTTAACGAAATACTGCTGAAGGCGCTGACGAGTTCGGGTGAGATCGACCAGGCAGAGATTCTGGCTCATCTCACCGGGGCTGCTCAGGCAGAACAGCCTCACGAAACGCCTGCAGCTATTGATCTTGATGCTTGGCGCGAAGAGGCTGCCCGATCCGAGAAGGTGATCGAAAGCATGAGTGCACAGCTCGACATGCTGGCCTGTGCCTTAGGCGCGTGCCCGTCATGTTGGGGCGACAGCGAAGACTGCGAAGACTGTGGCGGGCAAGGTGCCGGAAGCCCCGGCACATTCCTACCCGACCCTGATTGTTTCAGGGCTTTGATTGTCCCGGTTCTCGAAGTGATGGTGGACCAAGGAAACCGTCGCCGCCGTCCCAGACGGCGTGCGAGGCGGCGTCCTTCGCCTCACGTCTCCGACAAGGTGGCGCATCCATTGACCATAGACGCCACGGTCATTCAACAGAAGGAAAGGTCTGACCCATGAGCTCATCAGGATTGATGGAACAGGACGATCTTTTGCGATTTGCGCTCGCTCAGAGCCAAGTCGCGGAGTTCGACGACGATGATGATGAAGATTTCGACGATGATGACGAAATGTTCGAGTTCGACGACGACGATGATGAAGATTTCGACGACGATGACGAAATGTTCGAGTTCGACGACGACGATGATGAAGACACCGACATGCTGGACATGGCTGATGACTTCGAAAGCGACGGCGAGGACTTTCCTGAACGCCGTCGCCGCCGTCGCCGCCGCCGTCGCTCCTTCCGTCGCCCGCGATTTCGCAGGTTCAGCCGCCGGCGTCGCATGGGCAAGGTCAAGGGGTCACGCTCGACCACAATGCGTGGGCGAAATGGCCGCCGCATGCGGGTGCGCTTTGGCAAGAGCTTTGCCACATCGGCAGAGGTCAACAAGCTGATCGCTTCTACCAACAAACGGTTTGCAGCCGCCATGAAGGAGCGAAAGGCGAACCACAACGCTCTGTCCAAGCGAATTGCATCGGCCACGAAGAACTTAGACGGCAAGGTTTCGTCGCTGCGCAAGTCGGTCAAGACACTTGAGCGGCAAGCCCAGACTTCCAGCCTCTTGGGGCTGTTAGGTGGTGCACCAAAGGCCGAAAAGATCAAGCTTTCGGGTGCAGCGGCAGGGGCTCTTGCTGGTCAGGAGATTGATGCCGAGATCACGTTCAAGAAGCAGGACATCCTGCTGCCGATCCTGGCTTCTGGCGCGTTTGGCAAGTCAGGCGGCGGGGATGACACGCTGATGTACGCCCTTCTCTTGGGCCGGAACTAAGGGGGGCGAACAAATGCGACAGAAAGCACTACTGAATATCGTAGCCACACGCGATCTGATCCCGGATCTAACGACCGAGGCATTTCTGGCCTCCCGTGATGGAGTGCTCGGTGTCATGGGGCTCCAGCGTATCGCAGAAAGCCACGCCGAAGTGACCAAGGCGCGCGACACGGCCATTGGAGAGGCTTCCAAATGGTACAAGGCATTGGAGAATGGCGTTAGGCTGCTTGAGCAGATGCCCGGTGGCACAGCGGTCACGCCAGCTCAGGTAGATGCGCTTGTTCAGCGGCTCGCTGAAACAGTGGCGCTGGATCCCGATAAACGGCCTGACGGTGTTGGAGATCCAGACGACGACGATCCTCAAAACCCACCTGCTGGTGGCCCCGGAGATTTATCCAATCCCGATCCTGATTGATTATCAAATGCTTTCAGACAGGGCGGCGCTGTCGCCCTGTCTTTCTTTTACGCAGGAGGACCGGCCATGTGCGGGTGTCAGTTGATACGTCTGGAGGATGTTAAACCGGTTGCACGGCACAAGCCCCTGAAACCTGGTGACTTCGGCGGGCCTTTGAAATCGTCGCCGCCAGTGCCCAAACAGCTTCCAAAAGGTCGGTTCTTTAGCTCGGGAAAATTGCCCAGGCCGCGCGCGACGATCGAGGCCGTGGCCACCGCTTTTCGTGCGCGAGAGGCCTTCGCGCGGGTGATGCAGCTTTTTCGTCAGGACAAGATCGAAAACGATGATGTTGACCAGGTGGCCCGCGCCATTTTGGCGGTGCCCGAGATGAGCCGCGACGAGATTGCAAAGACTCTTGGTGTTTCGGTCGATCAGATCGAAGAACTAAGCGCGGGCCTGAAAGCCCACGAGACAGCACTTCATGACGCATTAAAGAGTTTGCGAGCGTCAGAGAATCAGTTGACGACGATTAAAGGGATAGGCCCGAAAATTGCCAAACGGCTTCAGGAACAAGGCGTCAAAGATTTGCGCCATCTCGCAGGCATGGACGATGCCGCTGTCGAGGCATTGGATCGGGATATCGATGCGCCCACTCAGGCCAAAAGTTGGCGCAACGAAGCGCAGCAGATCCTCGAGAAACCCTAGCCATGGACCCGGCGCTGCGTGAACTTCTGGGCAGCGGGCGGCGGCGCGACAGCGTCGAGGCGATCCTCCGCCTGCACCCTGGCGCCAAAGTGCCTGAGAAATGGGTCATACCAGTGACTCGGTTCGGCGACATTCTGACGGTTCGGCTCAGGCGTGGCGATATTTTCCAAGTTTGGTCGCACCCATCGGTAAAATCACTAAAAGCAGCGCGTGTCTTTGGGCAAAGTCGAGAGACACCTCCAACGCCAGAGGTGTTTTCGCGTACACGCGCACCTACCCGTCAGGCCCACCCGCGCCACCGTGGACAAGGCGTTGTGCTTGGAGTGATCGATTGGGGGTTTGATATTGCTCATCCGGCCTTTCGTGACGCCGCAGGTCAAAGTCGGGTACTGGCATTGTGGGATCAACGTGAACCGTCGCGCGGCGTTCAGCCGAAGCCATACGGATACGGCCGCGTCATTACCCGACGAGAGATCGACCGAGCACTTACAACGTCTCGGCCCTATGAACGCCTTGACTACCATCCCGGTGACGCGGATCGGGGGCGGGGCGCGCATGGAACGCACGTTGCGGATATTGCTGGCGGTTCGCCGCGTTCAGACGGTGAAGGCGGATTGGCCCCAGAGGCTGATCTGGTGTTCGTACATCTCTCGGCGGCGCGTCTGGGCGGGCTTTCAGATCTTGGAAATTCTGCGCGGATCATCGAAGCGGTGGATTTCATTCGTCGTCTGAGCCGGGGGAGAGGTTGCGTCATTAACATGAGCCTCGGTCGACAGGGAGGAGCAAAGAACGGCACCAGCCTGGTGGAACGTGCACTTGATGCCTTTGTCACTGAGCGGGACGATGCAGCTATTGTGCAATCTGCAGGCAATTATTTCCTGGCCAATTGTCATGCCGCAGGAGTGCTGCCTCCGGGTCATATGCGCCGGATCGGGTGGGATATTTCCCGTCACGACCCAACCGACAATGAGATGGAGATTTTTTATTCGGCGCGCGACCGGATGCGTGTAAGTCTGCGGCCGCCAGGACAAGAGGCGATTACGGTCCCCTTAGGTGACACACGCAGCCTTCGCGACGTATTTGGGCGCGAAATTGCGCGGGTTTATCATCGCGCGCTTGAGCCGAACTCGGGTGATCATCACTGCGATATTTTTGTCTACGCGAATGCACCCGGTGGGCGCTGGACAGTGGAAATCAGCGCGGATGTCGTCACCGACGGGCGCTATGATGTTTGGATCGAGCGGGACGGCTCTGGCCCGCGCCGTCAGTCCCGATTGGCCCCCGGCGAGGCCGATCAGACCTGCACCATCGGGTCGATCGCTTCGGGCTACCACTCAATCGTGGTCGGCGCCGCGCAGCAAGGCCGGGTGGGCGCTCGGCCTGCGCGTTTTGCCTCGGCTGGTCCCACCCGCGATGGCCGGACAAAGCCGGACGTTGTGGCACCTGGTGTGGCGGTGCGGGCCGCCCGCAATACACCGCTTGGCGAATCCCACCCGCGACCACGTCATACTCATATGTCTGGCGCAAGCCAGGCTGCCCCGTTTGTCGCGGGTCTTTTGGCAGCCTGTTTATCGGCTGCTGGCCCGGGGCAAGGCATTCACGATTTGCGCAGAATGATCATTGGAACCGCCCGCCCGCAAGCGGCGCACAAGCTGGTCGACCGTCTGCGTCTGGGTGCGGGTCTGGTCGATCCGCAAACCGCGCTTCGTGTTGCTGAGCACAGTTCCTCACACCCCATAAGAGACAGAGGATTGGTACGATGAAATATGACGGAAGTTCATTCGGACATCGCAGACGCACCTATCGGCGCGGACGAATGCGAACTGCCGAGGCCGGTGGCCATGCTCATCATGGGGGGCACTCCGTGACCTTTTGGGTTGATCCCAATCTTATGCGAGACAGGCCAGCGGAAGTGCGGGGATTTGAAGAATCCGGGCCACGCCAATTTACCCATTCGCGATTCAGAAACGATAGCTTTCTGGCCCAGATCCTGAATGGCCGACGTACCATGCGGCGCGGGGCACGAGGCGCGTCTGTTCGCAAGGTGCAACAAGCGCTGATCGATCTTGGATTCCAACTTAGGTTCGGCGCAGATGGTGATTTCGGACGCGAAACAGATCGAACTGTCCGAGCTTTCCAGACAAATGTCAGAGCGCACAATTCCAGCTTCCTTGTCGATGGAATCGTGGGCGAGAATACCATTGCGGCCCTTGATGCCGCAATCAATCGCTTGCGGTTGCGAAAGGATGTCACCGCGCTGACCGCGACGGAGCAGGCCGCACTTGTTGGAGCGCTTCAAGCGCTGAATGCTGCGGATGAACGCAGGCAGTTCGTCGTTGACCATGCAAGGAGGGCTATCCATGGAAACGCAGGGTTCCTGCCCTGGCACAGGCAGTTCATCCTGAATTTTGAAAGCCGTCTGCGCCGCCATGATGACCGCGTGTCGCTGCCTTACTGGGACTGGTTCACTGACCCGGGGCAACGCGGAGGTGTGCGTATGTGGAACCGCGCGATGGAGCGCATATTGGGTGGCGATGGAGATCGGACCAGACCGGGGAATCGCCGCATCGGCTTTCCTGTCGTGTCAGGACCAATTGGGAGTGGATGGTCAAGCTTCACTGCGACTGGATCAGTCGATGAACCTTTTCTGCGAAGGGTATTTGGGGAACATCGCGGACGACCAAGCGGAGGCGTAACCCGCACCCGTGTGATGCGGGAAAGAGTGTACGACGTGACGCCATTCGACTCGAGCGACCGGCGCGGCTTTCGGCATGTTCTTGAATTTGGCCCGCATGGTGCCGGACATATGTGGACCGGTGGACAAATGGCCGATATCACGCTGTCGCCAAATGACCCGGCGTTCTTCTTCCATCACTGCATGGTGGACAAAGTCTGGGCGGACTGGCAAGCGGGGAAACCGGCGGCTGCGGGCTATTTACCCAATACTCCTGTGGGTTCGGTGCCGGGGCGGAACACTTCTATGGAGGTGTTTGAAACCAATCGGCCAAGCCCTGGCAGCGTGACGCCTGCAGCGACACTGGATCTCACCAACCAAAGCGATAATCTGGGAAATACAGGGCTCTTGGTTCGGTACGTGTGAAAGCCGCATTGAGTTCTTGGATTATGTATTGGAGGCGAATGGCAACCCGCTATGCCCGGTGCACCAAAACCTTCTTTTCTGCTATCGCTCTCGCGGCAACCGTCATCTATTGGGCATGACGATTGATCGTAGTACGTCGAATGTGTCTTGAGTTCAGGATGCTGCACCGTGGGCCAACGTTCGACATGGAAACAAAAGCATGGGTCCAAGCCTCCAGTTGAACCCTGCCGCCTCTTCGGACACGCCCCACAGCTTTGTTATGACCGCTTATTCGTCAGCGTGGGGATGCAGAGTGCCTTTACCCTCTTGAAATCAAGCCGGAAAGCGATGCGGTGCGATTTAGCTTTTTTGATTTCGTTGCATATTCAGTGACCGATGAAATGTTTGCTCAACATTGCGATCATGAAGATTCTGAGGGTGATTGGCTTCAAATCTTTTCGAAGTCGTTCTTCATAGAATTTGTGGAACGAAGTACTTGGGCGACGCCAGAATTCCCCGGCAAATTGACACACTATCAGATCAATACACTTGATCACACGATTAACATCGCAACGCGCTACTCTCCTGAAATTCTCAAATTTGCACATTGAGGCAGGGTAAGTTCGGACCCGGTGCAGACGTTCACCAAATTTCGCTCACCATCTGATTTGCGGGCAACGTTGTTTGGCGTACCAGCGGCGCGGTTACCAGATCGACCGTCGCCTATTACAATCCAATTTTGGCTGTACAAATTCGGGCGGGCCGAATTCCTAGGACAGTTTGGAGTTTTTTTGCTACCCTAGCTTATTGTCACTGCACTTGGCTTTGCGTGGGGGCGCTGGTCTATTGAAAAAACCAATTTTTACAGCAGCGGTCATTTTGAGTACATTTTGTCCGCTTAGTTCAGATGATGTAGCGGCGGAAACCGCAGAAGAAGTTGAGACGGGCAACCGACTAGCAGCGGTGTTGCGAGCCGGTAGAAGTGTCGTGTCGAACAGTCAGGACCTAATCAACAATCCGGATGTCACGGACAAAGGGCTGTCCGGTGAAGTGTTTTACGAGAAAGTTATTGAGGCCTACTCGGAGGCTAACGGTGAACCACCGCTGCATGATGGGCTGGACCCACTAGAGCGTAAACTTACAGAAACGCAGCTGGACGCTATGGTCACGGTAATCGACGCAAACCAAGAGATAATAAATGCCGAGGGAGTGGCATTTAAAGGATTTATTCCAGCCGTATTTGCGCGGCTGGTAAATGAACAGTTCGCAGATGAAATTGGCACGTCTGCTGTGGTCAAGGTAACGGCGCCCTCGGAACTTGTCCGCAATCGCATGGCCCGTCCGGATTCCTGGGAAAACGCGATCATCGAGGAAAAGTTCAAGGACTCCTCTTGGGCCGAAGGGCAGCCATTTTTCGAAGAAACTGACGTTTCAGGAACACCCGCTTTCCGTATGCTGATCCCCGAATACTACTCTGAGTCCTGTCTTTCATGCCACGGATCGCCAGCGGGTGAAACGGATGTGACCGGTTTCCCAAAGGAAGGTGGGCAACTTGGGGATCTGGCAGGTGCAATCAGCATAACCCTTTTTAGATGAAACAAGATTCTGGTTTGAGTAACAATTGGAAGTGGGTGTCCGAAAACACTATTCCGGTGCGCATTGGGTCACTGTCAGCGCTATTGTTAACCGCTTTGGTCGTGAGCACCATTGTGATGGTCTACGATCTGGCGCGTAACCAAGCCCGCATACAAGACGCAAATACTGAGTTTCACCGGCTGGAAGTAGCTGGCCAGGCCGACCGTCATTTTGGCGAGATGAGGTATTGGCTGACGGATCTTTCTGTCAGTTTACTGACCCTTTCGGAGCGGCGCGCCAACGAAGCAAGGACGATGCTCAATAGCAGCCTCGAACAGCTCGCCGCTTTTGCACCAGAGTCCGCAGCCAGTGTACAAGAGCAGGCAAACTCCTACTACGAAACTTCTATGCAAGCAGCCGATGCTTACACAGATGGTAACCGGGTGCTGGGAAACACTCTACTGGCACAGGCCCGAGTGGCCAGTGATGCCGTCGACAAGACGTTGACGCAATTGGTCGATGACCTATCTGAAAGCGCCGACCGAACCAGAAATGAAGCAACGGTTGCCGCCAAGGCTGCGATGAACCGAGCGATCATTGCGTGTGTCGTCATTGTGATATTGGGAGCGCTTCTTACGTGGCGCGCTCTGAGGTCGATCGTTGTGCCGCTGCATGCAATCAACATCGCGATTTCAGGACTGATCCGGGGTGAACGGGATGTTACTCTGCCGCCCGAAGGCCCTGATGAGCTGGGCCGGATGTCCCAAGCGCTAAGAGCGCTTCGCGACAGCCAGGACAAACGGCGCGAACTAGAAGAAGAAGCGCGTGCGCAGCGCAATACGATTCTGACAGCAATTGAAACAATTCCAGACGGATTTGCGTTGTTCGACAACGAAGACCAACTCATACTCTTCAATGACCGGTTCCGCAGCATTTTTGCACATGTAGACGACATACTTGGGCCGGGCACGCGGTTCGAGGATATCTTGCGGCTGCAACTGGAACGAAAATCGGTTGATACCGATGGTGTGCCTGACGAAGAGTGGATTAGCAGCCGGCTTGCACGACATCGCAGGCCTGACGGAGATCGCCAAGAAGTCTTGCTGGGTGGCGCATGGATTCAGGTGTCAAAACGCCAGACCCCCGACGGGGGCACGGTCGCTGTTTACAGCGATATTTCTGACCTTAAGTCCAAACAGGAACAACTTGAAGAAGCCAACGCGCAGGCGATCGCTGCCAGCTCTGCAAAAAGCCAGTTCCTGGCTTCCATGAGCCACGAGTTGCGCACTCCTTTGAACGCGATCATCGGTTATAGCGAAATGCTGTCCGAGGATGCGCAGGACATGGGATTCGAGACTGCGACGGATGACCTGGAGAAGATCATGGCATCCGGGCGACATCTGCTCTCGCTCATCAATGACGTTCTTGATCTGTCCAAGATCGAAGCGGGCAAAATGGAAATGTACCCGGAACGCTTCGCACTGCGGCCCTTGTTGGACGAAGTCGCGTCGACCGTGGTTCCCTTGGTGAGCAAGAACAGAAATGAACTGGTTCTCTCTTGTGATCTCGCAGACACTGACGAGATCGAAACTGATAAAACCAAGCTCCGGCAGAACCTTTTCAACCTGTTGTCCAACGCGGCGAAGTTCACCGAAGGTGGTAAGATTGAGCTTCTCGTCTCTAAACTCCGGAAAAATGATACAGATTTCTTTCGATTTGCGGTGCGAGATCAAGGTATCGGAATGACGCCGCAGCAACGCGACAAGCTGTTCCAAGCGTTCGTGCAAGCTGATCAGTCTACTACGCGGAATTTCGGAGGCACAGGGCTAGGGCTCGCCATTGCGCAGGAATTTACGCGTATGATGGGCGGGCATATTACTGTCGATAGCAAAGAGGGTGTTGGATCGACCTTCTCTTTCGAAATCCCAGCCCGCTACGATACCATTTCTACGTCGACTAACGAATACAGCGAAACGTCACCGGACACTGCTTTGGGCCGCGTTCTGATAGTGGATGATGAAGAAGACGCACGGAACGCGGTGGCAAAAATCGTGCGCGAGGAAGGGTATGATGTCTTGCTGGCATCGAACGCAGCGGCGGGCATGGAAATCGCGCGCTCGCAAAAGCCTGACGTCATTCTTCTGGACGTTATCATGCCTGAACGCGACGGCTGGTCTATGTTGAAGGAACTCAAGGCAGACTCGAAGCTGTGCGAAACGCCCGTTGTCCTAGCCACGATTGTCGCGGATCGCGACATGGGCCTTGCCTTCGGAGCGATCGAACACCTAATTAAACCAATTGATCCAGCGCGGCTGATCGCAACGTTGGATGCTATCGCCTCCGGACGCGACAAGGACGTGCTGATCGTTGACGACGATATGTCAACGCGAAACCTGTTTCGCCGCATCCTAACGCGCAACGGATGGACGGTACGCGAGGCGGCAGACGGACACGGCGCGCTCAGCCAATTGAAATCCAAAAGACCGACTCTGATGGTATTGGACATTATGATGCCGAATGTGGACGGTTTCGATGTTCTCAAAACGGTTCGCACAACCGATGGGCTTGCAGATTTGCCGGTTATCGTAGCCACGTCTAAGGATCTAACGCGGGACGAGCTGGATTGGTTGAAAGCCCATTCAGATGAGGTCATCCGCAAAGGAGATACGGGTCGAGGTGATCTGATTGCGGCACTGAAACGCCAGTTACAAGATTATTCATAAGTCGGAAAGATTAAGGCGATGGCAAAGATACTTATTGTGGAAGACAATGATATGAACCTCGACATGCTGTCGCGCCGGCTGCAGAGAAAAGGCTACGAAATCGTATCGGCCCGCGATGGTCAGGCTGGCGTCGAACAAGCCCTATCGGATAAACCAGATCTGATTTTAATGGACATGAGCCTGCCGGTAATCGACGGTTGGGAGGCGACCAGACAGATAAAAGCAAACCCAGACACAAAACCTATCCCAGTTGTCGCGTTGACAGCCCATGCGATGCAGAGTGATCGTGACAAAGCCATGGAGGCAGGTTGCGACGAATTCTATACCAAGCCGATCGAACTGCCTGGGTTGCTGGTGATTATTAAAAAACTGCTGGACGGGTAGCGCGGCATGGTTTCCAAGAACCGAAAAGACAAGTTGGCACTAGCCACCCGCATTTCCCAAAACCTCAATGGGCCGTCAGAAGCGATCGTAGGGTTTCATAACCTGCTGATCGAGGAGGTGCGCAGAACTGGGCCAGAAGCCGCGTTGGAGGATTTGCAAAAGATTGGCGCCGCCGCCAGCAACCTTGTTCAGATGATCGAATTGTTGGGGAAAAGTGCGCACCAAATCTCGACCGACAAAGACGCTCAGGCAAAATTACGGCATGATTTACGCTCACCGATCAACGCGATCATTGGGTATTCGGAAATGGTGCTGGATGATTTCGAGGCAGATCTGAAGCCTTCCGCTCGCAGCGACATAAACGCGATCCTGAGCGAAGCGCGCAAGCTGGCGCTACAGATCGACAGCACCATCAGTGATGCGGACATTCCGCAAAGCGCTGAGGACAGTAACAGGGATCAGGAAATTGCGGCCAGCCTTGAACGCAGCCTTGCGAACTCTGATGCCGGTCGCGAAGCCCTGACCGGACGTATCTTGGTGATTGATGACGAGGCGGCTAATCGGGAAATCCTGACCAGGTTACTAGAGCGCAGAGGACACAGTGTGCGATCGGTCGGCTCGGCCAGCGAAACTTTTGAAGCACTAGATCGCGAGGGGTTCGACCTTGTTTTGTTGGATATCCTAATGCCAGAGGTAAATGGCATCGACGTCCTCGAAAGAATGAAAAAAGATCCGTCTTGGTACGAAATACCCGTGGTCATGGTTTCCGGTCTTAACGAGACGGACGCAATCGCCAAATGCATCAGTGTAGGCGCCGAGGACTATTTGCCAAAACCTATCGACCCGGTATTGCTGCATGCGCGCGTCGATGCCTGCATGGAACGCAGCCGCTGGCGCGCTAAGGAATTGGCGCTTGCAAATGAGATAAAATACGAACGTGACAGGGCAGACAAACTGCTACACTCGATGCTGCCCGCGCCAGTTATCAAACGCCTAAACGACGGTGAGACAAACATCGCTGATCGCTTCGCTGGCGCAACCATAATATTCGCGGATATCGTAGAATTCACTCCGCTGGTTGCCCGCATGGACGCTGGCGACTTAATCCTGGAATTGTCAAAATTGTTTACTGCATTTGATGACCTGGCCACCCTGCGCGGCATCGAAAAGATCAAGACAATTGGAGACGCCTATATGGCGGCATCGGGGATCCCCGTGCGCCGCGAAGACCACGCACAGGCGGCAGTAGGCTTTGCACGAGACATCCTAACGACGATGTCTGACAGCACAGTTAGCAGCGCGGGGCTGCAAATCCGCATAGGTATCCATTCCGGACCAGTCATTGCCGGTCTGATCGGGCGAAAACGGTCAATTTATGATGTATGGGGAGAAACCGTGAACCTTGCCAGCCGTCTCGAGGCCACAGGCAGGTCGGGGCACATCCACATCTCTGCCCAAACCAAAGATGCGCTGGGTGACCATTTGCCCAACGCGGAAGCACAAACTCATTTTGTCAAAGGAGTGGGTGAGATAACATCCTACTTCGTATCCTAAGGCTTGTGATGCAGCATTGCGTCCTAATCGTTTCGGCGGTTTGATAGCCGAAAACGTCGAATTGGAACTTCGCCGTTCGGCCCAATTTGTGCTGCTAAAATGGGATGATTGCGGTCCAAAACCCTATGCTCAGGATCCACTGAATACCGTTAGGCTTCATTATCCCCGCTTCGAATTTCGAGCGGTGAACATGACTGATCCTGCGATCCGCCATACCCGCCCACAATGACAACCCGACAGTGACGCGAGACACTTTCACTGAATGTTTCCTCACCCCTGAGGCCCGCTTTGAGTCCAAACTAACGGCTTCTGCGGTGTGAACGAATTGGCGCAA
Source organism: Ruegeria sp. CDSB117 (assembly GCF_059611005.1). Classification (NCBI taxonomy): domain Bacteria; kingdom Pseudomonadati; phylum Pseudomonadota; class Alphaproteobacteria; order Rhodobacterales; family Roseobacteraceae; genus Ruegeria; species Ruegeria sp. CDSB117. The sequence continues at coordinate 221,575 of NZ_JBXWOS010000004.1, read as the reverse complement.
ACCATTACGATTCAGACATTCAAACCTTTAGCCCTGGCCGGGAGAACACCCACTGTTAAAATGTCACAGTTCCATTTATTCGCCGCATTTCTGCGCGTCAGTTCAGGGCGCTCCAGGTACCCCAAGTTTTTGTACTTTTCAGCGATGTATTGCCATCCATTCACCCGAATTTTTCGACCTCTATTATCCGTTCTTATTAGTTCCATTTGTTGCGCCGACGACCCCGGTATTCTGACGTACATCTTGCGCAACGAAATTTTTCGTCTACTCGATCGTCAGTTTCCCACTGTCGGGAGTTGTAGATGTTGGGCAAGACGCTGCCATGCCCGTTCAGCATGCTCGGACTGCGCCTCGCGGAGACGTACCAGGCGAATGATCAGAAGTTGCGAAGGTAAGACGTCGTCGATCCGCACCAACCGCCCTTGTGAAAGGTGTTCGCCAATCAAGGAGTGCGGCAGCCAGGCAACCCCAATATCCGTTAGCACCAGTTGCAACACCGCCAGTGTCAGGGCGGTTTCGGCGACCATTGACACGGTGGTGTCCTTGGGCAGGCGCGGATTGATCATCCGGGCGAAAACCTGCCCCAAAAAGACCTCTGACGGGTAGCTAATCGTTGGAAGAACCGCTGAATTGGCCTTGTTGCGGCCGTACGGCGTTGCGACCGGGATCAAAAGGTCCGTTCCAAGATCCACCGTTTCAAAGGCATTAACCGGTACGGGTGCATCATCACCCGGAAGCGCATACATGATCGCAAAATCGACCTCTCTGGAGATCAAATGCATCAGACATTCATCCTGGTTGCCCGAACGCACCCGTGTCAAAACGTTACCATCCGTACTCAACGCCAGAACCACCTTCGGCGACACTGTGGTGGTCAGCGCATGCTGGCAGACAAAACCCAGTGATTTCGAAGCCTGATCGCTTGCGGTCTGCATGGTTTGGCGCAATTTGTGCATTCTTGCACTGAGATCACGTAACTCGGGCTCAAGCGCCCGTACGCCGGGCAACAGGGTAACCGGTTTGCGGCGGCGATCAAACAGTGCCGCGCCTATGCTGTCTTCAATGAGCCGCACCCGGCGAGTAAAGGCCGACTGCGTCAGAAACCGTTTTTCTGCCGCACGCGCCAAGGAGCCGCCATCAAGCACAGCTAAGATATCGTCTATCCATTCAAGCCGCATGGAACACAGATAGAGCAACCCACAATAACTTGCAATTCTTGCAATATATGATCGGTATTTCGCATTAGGAGCCGCAATTTTCGACGGATATGTTGAGGAAAGCCAAAATTAGGAGTCTTCTTATGCATCTCGCCCGCTTTCCCCGGCTGCATCTTGCCCATCTGCCCACACCGCTTGAGCCGATGAAACGGCTTTCCAAAGAGTTGGGTTGTGAAATCTGGATCAAACGCGACGATTGCACTGGCATGTCCACGGGCGGCAACAAGACCCGAAAGCTTGAATTCCTCATGGCCGAGGCCGAGGAACAGGGCGCCGACATGGTGATGACGCAAGGCGCGACCCAGACAAATCATGGCCGCCAGACCGCTGCTTTCGCGGCCAAACTGGGTTTTGATTGTCATATCCTACTCGAGGACAGGACCGGCTATCAGGACGGGAACTACAACACCAACGGAAACGTCCTGTTGGATCACCTGCATGGTGCCACAACCGAGAAGTTTCCCGGTGGTCACAACATGGTTGAAGAAATGCAGAAGGCCGCCGAGAAGAAGCGTGCCGAAGGACGCAACGTTTACGTTATCCCTGGCGGTGGCTCAAACCCGACTGGTGCGCTTGGTTACGTAAATGCAGCCTTCGAACTTTTGTCTCAGGCTAATGAGCGGGGTCTTCGGATTGATCGGCTGGTACATGCGACAGGGTCTTCAGGCACTCAGGCCGGGCTGGTCACGGGCATGTGCGCGATGAATTCCATGGTCCCTGTTCTGGGCATAGGCACGCGGGCACCGCAAGCCAAACAGGAACAGATGGTTTATGATCTTGCCTGCAAAACAGCAGAAAAGCTGAGCTGCGCCGGCATCGTCAAGCGTGAAGACGTGATGGCCAATACCGATTATGTTGGCGAAGGCTACGGGTTGCCGACGGAAAGCGGCATTGAGGCGATCCGGATGTTCGCCGAGTTGGAAGGCATACTGCTTGACCCCTGCTATTCGGCTAAGGGCGCAGCGGGCCTAATCGACCTTGCTCGCAAGGGAGAATTCAAGGATCAGCGGGTTGTATTCCTTCATACCGGTGGCGCGGCGGCCCTGGGCGGCTACGAATTTGCCTTCGACCACGCAAATCGCTGGGTTCATATCTAAGCCATGGGCGCGCTACGTCCTGTAGGCATACTTGGCGGCATGGGCCCCGAGGCGACAATCCTCCTCCAACGCAAGTTGGTGGAGGCCGTCCCGGCGCGGGATGACAACGACCACATTCCCCTTTTGATCGATATGAATCCGCAGGTCCCGTCGCGGATTGCCCACCTGATCGAGGGGACAGGCATTGATCCAGGGGATACTCTGGCAACTATGGCGCGTCGGCTTCAAACCGCCGGGGCCAAGGCTCTGGCGATGCCCTGTAACACTGCGCACCACTATGCCGGGGCAATCACAGAAGCAGTGGACATCCCCTTGCTAAACATGGTCGAGTTGGCGGCGGATCACGCCGCACAAAAGCTTGGAGCCGGAGGTTGTGTTGGAATGCTTGCCTCACCAGCGGTACGCCACACCCGACTTTTCGATACCGCTCTTTCAGAACGCGGGCTGTCTGTTGTCTGGCCTGCGAAAGACGATGCCCTGCTGGCGGCCATCCGTACGATCAAGGCCAAGGGTCCATGCACATGTGCCCGTGACTCGGTGTTCGCAGCTTCGAAAGATCTTGTCAGCGCCGGAGCGGACCTGCAAATCATCGCCTGCTCAGAATTTTCGCTTGTTTCCGACAGTGTCGCTTGGGATGCCAACGTCAGCGATACAGTCGACCTCTTGGTCCAGGCTATCATCGAGGCGGCAACGGCCGACAGCTCCAAAGACATTGGGTAGCGAACGAATGCCTGCTTGATTCCAACCGTTCACCGGGCGCCGAATTCGCCTGCGTCGAAGCTGCATGAGCGCGTCATGGGCTCAATGTTGAAATTCTCATCTCCGCTGCCCGCCGAAACAACAGCGCGTAATATGCAGTTCCGTTAAAGCAGGTCCCACAATTTGCGTGCGGTCGAATCAAGGGCGTCAGGGTTAGACAGGGCAGATATGGTTAAAGAGGTGCACCACGTATCGTCGCCAACCGGCACCAGTACTCCATCGGCAAGTTCGGTCGAAATCGCAGTTTCTGGCATCCAGGCAAATCCACTGCCTTTCAAAAGCCGCCGCTTGATCGTTTCGACCAATCCATCGACATAGATCGTCTCGGCATTCAGCATTTGCCGTTCGACTGTATTCTCAACCACCATTCCTAGAAACGATGATCGCTCATACGCCAGATGTGGAATGGGCGGGCCGTCTGTCTTGCCAAGATCCCACCCGTTGGCCCGGGTTGTTTCAGCGGCGGCGACAGGGACAAGGCGGTCTATTAGTAGGTCTTTTTTTTCGAATGCCGCCTCATCGATCAATGGCGAGACTGAATGGTGATAGTAGCACAGCAAAACGTCGACCGCTCCTTCAACAAGAAGCTCGCAGCAAGTGCTGAGGGAATCAGACACCACACGTGTGCGCAATTCGGGGATTTGCAGCTGCAGTTCTTCAATTCGCGTTGCGAGATAATTGACCGAAATTGTGTGAAGTACCGAAAACCGGATGAACCGGCTGTCCCCGCGATCCGCATCCCGTAACAATTGACGGGTCTCGGACAGTTGTGAAATCGCGGCCAAGGCCACCGGCAAAAACTGTTCTCCGGCGTCGGTCAGACGCACAGGATAGGTGGCACGATTAACCAAAGGAAGTCCAACCCAGTTTTCCAAGGCTCTGATTCTTCGGCTGAAAGCCGATTGCGTGATGTTTCTCTCGTCCGACGCCCGGGTAAAATTCAGGGTTCGGGCAAGGCATTCAAAGTCACGGAGCCAATTCAAATCCATTGTGCGTCCCAGTCTGTCTGCTGTGGTTGACGAGTGTAATCATAACTATGCAATGTTGGAATAGTTTGATGAAATGTTCGAATTGGCCTGCGGAATTCGCTTTGCTCTAGACTTTCAAGCAGGAATCGAAGGCCCGGCCTTGCATCGGACCACTGTCCAACAGCCATGAGGAGGTAATTGCTTTCCGGTCAAAGCCATGAGTTGGAGGCACAAAGAGATCAAAAAACTGACGTCGGAACACGGCGCATCTCAACAGAGGAGACTACCATGAGAACCAAACTGAAAACACTGGGTCTGGCGGCTGCAGTCGGCGCGTTTGCGATGCCTGCTCTCGCCGCCGAAGAGGTCAAAATCGGCGTGCCCTCCTGGACTGGCGCACAGGCGATTGCTCATCTTCTGGGTGCTGTGGTTGAAACGCGCATCGGTGGTCAGGTTGAGTACGTACCGGGCAACAACGCGACGATTTTCCAGGCGATGGATCAGGGCAAGGGAGACATTGATGTGCACCCCGATGTCTGGCTGCCGAACCAGGAAAGTTTCACCAAGAAATACGTTGACGAAGCGGGTACCGTAACCTTGTCGTCCAACCCCTATGAAGGAAACCAGGGCTTCTGCGTTTCGCAGGACTTCGGCAATAAGATGAACATCACCGATATTGCTGATCTGGGCCGCCCGGACGTCGCCTCAGCGATGGATAGCGATGGCAACGGCAAGGGTGAGATGTGGATTGGCGCCCCCGGTTGGGCTTCGGCCAATGTCAACGAGGTTAAGACCCGTGACTATGGCCTTCTTGATTTCATCGATCCGATCCGTGCCGAAGAAAGCGTCAAGACCGCGCGCATCAAGGACAGTATCGCCAAAGGCGAAGGTTATGCTTTCTACTGCTATAAACCGCACGCGGTTTGGTACATGTTCGACGTCCAGATGCTGACCGAGCCGACCTTTGATCCGGCCAAATACGTGATGGTACAGCCGTCGGATGACCCTGATTGGTACAGCAAATCCTCGGTTGCCACCAAGGACGCTCTGAAGAACGTTCAGATTGCATGGTCAAATTCGCTTGAAGATCGCTCGCCTGCGATTGCGGAATTCTTTGCCAACTTTGCTCTGACTGCTGATGACGTCAGCGGTTTCGCCTACGAAATCAGTGGCAAGGGCCGTGATCCAGCAGAGGTTGCCCGTGAGTGGGTTGACGCCAATCCCGACCGGGTCGACGCTTGGTTGGGCCTCTGATCCGGCGTCTATTAATCATGCCGACACCTTTGATACCATTCGGTGTCGGCTTCTTTCCCCTTTCGCTTTTGCCCCTCAAACTTTGAGATGTCTCGCATGTCCTCTGAACCTGCCGATACCGTTGTCGAAATTTCGAATGTCTGGAAGATTTTCGGCGCGAACCCTCAAGTCGCTTTGCAGGCGATCCGTGACCGAGGCCTCAGCAAGGCCGAGATTCTGGCAGAGTTAGGCGCGGTGGTTGGCGTCGCCGATGTCAGCTTGTCGGTGAACCGTGGCGAAATCTTTTGCATTATGGGGCTGTCGGGCAGTGGCAAATCCACGCTGGTCCGCCATTTCAACCGCCTTTTGGAGCCTACGGCAGGTAAAATCGAAATCGAGGGTACCGATGTCATGGCCCTTGGCCCGAAAGAGCTTCAGGAATTTCGTAACCGAAAGATCGGTATGGTGTTCCAGAACTTTGCCCTGATGCCGCACCGTTCGGTTTTGGACAATGTGGCGATGCCTCTGGAAATCCGTCAGATTGCCAAGAACGAGCGTATGCGACAGGCGGCAGCCATTCTCGATATCGTTGAGCTGGGCGCTTGGGGATCAAAATTTGCTCATGAATTATCAGGCGGCATGCAACAGCGTGTCGGCTTGGCCCGCGCCCTGGCAGCAAACCCAGATGTTCTATTGATGGACGAGCCATTTTCGGCTCTTGACCCTCTGATCCGGCGCCAGTTGCAGGACGAGTTTATTCGCCTGTCCAAAATTTTGAAAAAGACCACGATCTTCATCACCCATGATTTGGATGAAGCGGTTCGTATCGGTGACCGGATAGCAATCATGCGCGACGGCAAGATGGTGCAGATAGGCACCGCTGAAGATATCGTTATGAATCCCGCAGATGACTACGTTGCCGATTTTGTCGCCGGGATTTCGCGGCTTAAAGTCGTGCATGCCCACGCCGTAATGCAACCGCTTGAACAATATACCGCCGCCAACGGACCGGTTCACAGCGATGCTCCACGGGTCGAAGAAGGCGAAACCCTTAGCAATCTGATCAACATGGCGATTGACGACCAAAAACCCATACTCGTGCAGGACGGCGACAGGGACGTTGGCATCATCACACGCGCCGACTTGCTGCGCACCGTGATCGAAGGGACAGAAGTATCATGAGCGAGCTCAACGATCTTGGCGTCAACCCACTTGAAGACACAGAAAGCGAAGCTGCCCTTGCCTATGCCGAGGAACGCCGCGACAACATCCGTGCCTTTGTCCGCACCAGCCCGGAGTACTATATACGGAATTTTGATAAGATCGGTGCCTCGTCCCGATTCACACCGACCTTCAACATTATGGCCGGATTATTCGGTCCTATCTGGTTCGGCGCGCGTGGATTGTGGAGCTGGGCGCTGCCGTTCCTGATCCTTGAAACCCTGGGCTTTGTTCAGATCGCGCGTGGTTTGTTTGGGGAACTGGCCGCCGACGCCATGCAGCGTATAGCATCCATTGAAGGCACACTTGAGCTGCGCCGCAAACAGCTTGCCGCAGCAATCGAAAGCGGCTCGGACAAGATCGACGTCTATCAACGCACAGTCGAATCCCTTGAACAAAACATCGGTGGCATTCGGGCCGAAGCCGATGCGCTTGCCGCCCAAGGCCCTATGATCGTTCTAACCGGGATCGTGATCTTGTTGCTGGTTAAAGCAGTGCAATCCATAGTGGCCAATTGGGCGCTTGAGGCACGGTTTTCCGATTGGCTGTCGGATCGTTCGATCCGGTCGGCAATGCCAATCACTCATATTGTGTTTAGCGCGGTTTTCATGTTTCTGATCGTCACCGCCGCAATGCTGCACTACAGCTTTCCGGGCCGTTTTTCCCTGCTCAGCCATTTTCCCACCGATCCGGCAATTCGCCTGACCAGCATCCAAGGGGTCGAAGACTTCATCGCATGGTGTGTAGGCAACAGCGAGGCGTTTTTCGACGGGTTGACCTTTGGCATTCGCGCGCTTCTTGACGCGCTTGAGGTCATCCTGGTTCAGACGCCGTGGATCGTGATTGCCAGCCTGATCGTGCTTTTGACATGGCTCACGGCAGGCATCCGCACGGCCATCTATTCAGGGGCTTTTCTGGCCTATATGGGGCTTTTGGGGTTTTGGGAGGGGGCGATGACAACGCTGGCCCTATTGGGTACGGCGGCCTGTCTGTCCATTGTCATAGGGATTCCCTTGGGCATGTTCGCCGCACGCCGCCCACGTTTTTACGCCTTTATCCAGCCGATCATGGATTTTATGCAGACTATGCCTGCCTTTGTCTTCATGGTCCCGGTAATCGCATTTTTTGGTGTCGGCAAACCGGCAGCGGTGGTTGTCACCATGATTTTTGGTGGCACCCCAGTAGTGCGCTTAACCGTCCTGGGCTTGCGGGGTGTGCCCGAAAGCGTGCGTGAGGCGGCAATCAGCTTTGGTGCTAACAAATGGTATCTGTTGACCAAGGTTGATCTTCCTCTGGCGTCCCCATCAATCCGCGCCGGGATCAATCAGACAATTATGCTGTCACTGGCAATGGTCGTCGTGGCTTCGTTGATCGGGGCCAAGGGATTGGGTGAAGATGTCCTAGAAGCATTGCAATATGCCAATGTCGGACAGGGTATACTCGCTGGCTTCTCGATCCTGTTCTGCGCTATGATTCTTGATCGTATCGTGCAGGGCGGGCGCAAATGACACCGGTCGTTTTTGTGCATGGCTTCATGGGCGGAAGCCGACAATGGCAGGGGCAGGCCGGTTCAGCAGTCGGGCACGAGATCATCAGCTTAGATTTGCCGGGATTTGGCGAAAATGCTTGTTGGAAAGCGCTGGACAGTATTGGCGACTATGCTGAATGGGTCCTAGGCCAACTGAGCACGCGCGGCATCGGGCGTTTTAACCTGGTCGGCCATTCGATGGGCGGGATGGTCGTGCAAGAAATGGAGGCGCGCGCGCCAGAGAGAATAGGGCGATTAGTGCTCTATGGTACCGGCGCCACAGGAGTCCTTCCGGGCAGGTTCGAGACCATCGGTACATCCAAACGCCGCGCTCAATTGGACGGACCGCAGGCCACCGCCAGACGGATCGCAGCGACCTGGTTTCTAAATCGGGAATATGCCGATGGCTACAAAGACTGTGCCGCCATCGCCGAGCAATGCAGATTGCCGACCATGCTAAATGGGCTAGACGCGATGGAGAACTGGAGTGGTGTCAAGCACCTGGAGAATATCGAGGCCAGAACACTGGTAGTCTGGGGTGACCGTGATCGAACCTACTCATGGAGCCAGACCGAACAATTGTGGCAATCCATTCCCAACGCCAACCTTCTGGTTATGCCGGAATGCGCCCATGCTGCGCATCTGGAAAAGCCTTGGCTCTTTAACAGTGTATTAAAGGATTTCTTTTCGATCTGATGTGGTGTCGATGTGGACGCTGTTTGCAATCAAGCTGTCATTGAAGCAATCACGGCGAAAGTCTGTTTCGTCTGCATTTCGAGTGTTCGACCTTTCTGGCTGTTACGCCTGCAGCCAATGTTCGGTTTGACGGGCCGCAGCGCGTCGTGGGTTTGGTGTGGCAAAGGTATGAAAAGGGCCGCATGTTCAACAGTGCGAAGCGTCTGGCAAATTTACGAAGGTTAGATACGGCATTTAGTGTTAAGGCGCTCGCTTCGACACAGTCCTTTGCTTCCGCCTAACAGTTGCGTGAGATTTCGGGTCTGGGTTTAAGAAAACTTTGCTCTCTTAGCTGTCTCAATTCAATACTGAAACACGTGGCTTTTTGGCGGAGAGTTTATTGCGAATTAGTGTAGGCATTGCTGTGTCAATTCTGGTGGCTGTGTCTATCGGAGTGTCGACGTTTGTTGTTCATTCCCTGTGGTGGACAACAGCGCGCGACAATAGCCGCATGCTTGCAGCAGAAATAAACGGCCAGATCGCAAACACTGTCCGTATCGAGGTGGGTGTGACACTCAGGTCGGCCGAAGCCGCCTGGGCGGCCGTACGTACGATCTTTGTTCAGAACGTCATCGCGACGCGACAGGCCGACAAGCGGGAGTTTGTTTTCCTGTCACAATTGCAGGCGCAGCCGAATATCTCATGGATGTTCTTCGGTTGGCCTGATGGAAATTTTTTTGCGTCACATCGCCTGGGTGACGGTGGGCTTGAGATGATTGAAATCGATGAGGGGATCCGCGACCGGATGCTGCGGAAAGACCGCTACATCTTCATTCCCGGTGACATACAGTTCGAAGAGCGGACCTTTACTGAAACATCTTATGATCCGCGCGAACACGCCTGGTTTAAAAACTTCATGGGCCTCAATTCCTCTGGGTGGATCGAAGCGCGCGACCTTCCGGATAGTGACAGAACCGTTTACGCCTTTGCCGGTCCGATAGACGTCAATAGAGCGCGACAAGGCGTTTTGGCAGTTGCGATCGAAACGGATCGTTTGTCACGGTTTCTTGCCACGCTTGCGCCCGGCGAATTTGGCGCGGCGTTTATCTTGAATGCCGATGGAAAGGTTATTGCGGTCCCCGATGCCGAAGCGGATGAGGTTACTCCGGCGCGCATGGGCGAGGGCAAGCTTTATGAAGTCGCAATGATCTCGGGCGAAAGGCTGTTGGCTGACCCACAAGCAAATGCCTCTGGTACATTGACGAAACGTGTCGTCATTGATGGCGTGCCTTATGCGGTGGCGCTGACGCCCCTGGGGTTTTACGGCTGGCGCGTTGCCACAGTCATACCTGAAGCGGCCTTTCTTTCGGGGATCGACGAGACGCTGATCAATCTGATTTACGTTTTGATCATTGTGGTAGTTGTCGCAACCGGATTAGCGATCTGGCTGATCCGCAAAGTTGTGGCAAATCCGCTGGCACGCATAGCCGAAGACCTCGGCAAAATTGAGCGCTTTGACGTCGAGCAGATTGAACGCAGACCGTCCAAACTGTCTGAGCTTTCCAATCTTTCTGCGGCCACCGCCAGCATGGCTGCTGGTTTGTCGGCATTCCGAAAATACGTACCCACAGATCTCGTGCGCATGCTGCTTGCTGAGGGTATCAAGATACAGCCAGGTGGAGAGGTGAAGCAGATCTCTGTATTGTTCTGCGACGTCACGGGTTTCACTGGGCTGTCCGAGAAACTTGGCCCCAAGATTACCCAACTGATGGAACCCTTCTTTAGCGCGGCCTCCACGGCTATCGCCAAAAATGGTGGGACGATCGACAAATTCATGGGTGATGCGGTGATGGCGTTTTGGGGGGCGCCACGCAAGGATGTGAACCACGCTGAAAACGCCTGTCGTGCAGCATTGGACCTTGTCGCTGCAGTGGAAGCGTCCGGAATTAAGGATGATGACGGCGTTCCCTTGCGTGTCAGGATCGGGCTGAACAGCGGCGAGGCTTTGGTCGGAAACATCGGATCAGAGCAGCGGTTGAACTACACCGCGATTGGCGATGTTGTGAACGTTGCCAGCCGGTTGGAAGGAGCCAACAAAGATTATGGCACGCTGATCCTCATTGGGCCAGAAACGAGACAGCAGGCGGCCGGCACAATCGTGGTGCGCGAACTGGACACGCTTACCGTATTTGGACGCGTTGAAGAGCTGGTGGTCTACGAACTGATAGCGATGGCAGATGTGTGTGAGGGATCATTTGCCTGGATACAGACCTATGAACAAGGCCTTGCGCACTACCGGGCAGGGCAGTTTGAAAAAGCTGTTGCCGCATTCGAGGTTGCGGACCGAACACGAAACGGAGATCCCGCCTCAGTCGCCATGATGGCCCGAGCCCAAAGCCTGTTAGACAGGCCTCCACCGGAAGACTGGCGCGCAATTACAAGCACCAAAAAATAGTAGTAGTCAGATCCGATCAAATTAAGATGTTCAAGTCCTGGGCTTTTTTGCGGAAATGATACCACCTGATTGCGCGCATGAGCGGCAGTGATTTGGGCCGCGTTCGGGAAAGTCCGACAAGCCGCGTGCTTTATGAGCTCAGCACGCCGCGGACTGCACAGTTGCTGCGAATGTCCGGAATACGGGACACGACCGCAGCATAGTTAAACTTGGCCGAGTAACCGGTATGGGCCAAAAGTGAATTACAACACGTTAATCAGCGTGCACTCGGCAATTAGACTTAAACCACCGAAAGCGCGTCATCCTCAAGCCTGGTTACCTTGACCACGACATCCTCGAAATCGGAGTCGCCCCCTCCCGTCAAGTCCTCGAAACCGATGGTCATTGACTGGCCACCCGACACGACACCCGAAAGCGCGTGTTGCTGATCGTCACTGTTCAAGGCCGCCTTTTCGGCATGAAACGTGGTCACGCCAGCAGAGTTTCCGTTCACCGTCAAAACAAAATCAAACTCGTCGTCCACGTCTGCCATGCCACCGTTGCTGGCAACAAAATTCAAGTCATCGCTGTCTGAAAGTGAATTAGCCCAATCTGCACCATCCTGAACGATGAAGAACCCTAGACGGTTTCCGTCCGCCAAATTACTTAGCTCTACCGCACCATCGCCTTCGAGAAAGGATTTGTTCACGATGCCGTTGATCACGCTGCTGTCAACGCGGACCCCGGGCGCAAGGTCAGGCAGAAATTTAGCATAACTGACCACGGTGTTTCCATCCTTGGTGATGGCAAAAAAGTCGCCGCCCGACTGCCCGCCGTCCAGCGAAATCGTCAGATCCGTCCTACCATCACCATCACCATCAACATCAACATCAACATCAACATCAACATCAACATCGAATTCAACGTTCGAATTCTCGGTCAAGCGAATGTTGGACCGACTAAGCTCGACACCTTCGATGACGAGGGACTTGGCCACTCCAAACCCGCTGATAACACTTTGATCCAGTTCTTCCGGCGTCACTCTGAGGGTGTCCGCGTCGCCAAACGACAGATTCTCTTGCGAGGATGTCGAAACCGGATCTGCCGGTTCGCCCGGATCGGGAACGACCGGTACCGGATCTGCTGGCGTATCAGAACCACCGGCATCCGAACCGGCGCCGGTGTCCAACTGGACACTCGCCGTGGTGCGGGCAAAATTCTGAGTCACAATGACGGCAGGAACGCCGCCGAATGATCCAATTTCTATTCCGATGCCGATATATGCCAGGTTCGGATTCAGAATGTTGGCGCGGTGATTGGGGCTGTTCATAAGTGCATTGTGCAAATCGACGACATCGTCCGAAAACCCCGGCTCTCCGCGTTGGCTTTGCCAGGCAATGTTCTCGGCAGTGGACCAGGACCCGGACAATACAAAACCCGCGTCTCGCATGCGCTGGGTGGCCGAGCTGCCACCCTCACCCGTATGCGAGAAATCACCGGATTCCAGCATCCACTGGCTGTGCTCTTCGGCCGAAGCGTTCAAGCGGAGTTCCAGCTGAACGGAGTCAAGGCCACGCGATGCACGTTCTGCATTGATCAAATTAAGCATTTCACGCTCAAGCGTGCTGGCCTGCGACATCGTCCATCCCCTGATTCAGCGCAATCGTCGAAGCAAACTCGTTCAGATTTCCACAAACTGCAGTCGAAAAAGCGCGCGCAAGCTTTAAACGGCAGAGTTTCGCTCGACGGGCTAGTGCGAACGGCGATATTTTGCGAAACACGCATCCGTTGGATGTAATAGGTTCCCACGTTTACATTGATAGCCGCCCACCAAAGGCGGCTTAGATCAGGCGATCCATGCGGCGATGGCGCCGGAAATGGGATAAAAAAGCTGGCGATCCCGGAAGGACTCGAACCCTCAACCTGCTGATTAGAAGTCAGCTGCTCTATCCAGTTGAGCTACGGGACCGCTGGGCCCTTCTTGCTGTTTTTACTTCCGGGGTTCAAGAGCCAAGCGCATAAAGGCGCTGTTCGGGTCGCTTTCATATCCAAAAATCGGACCGCAATAGGAATACCCAAGCCGTTCATACAGCTTACGGGCGGCCGCGTATTCCGGCAGATGTTCAGCACCTGTTTCCAAAACCAAAGCCGCCACCCCTTGGATACGGGCCTCATTTGTCAGGTGGTTCATCATCTGACGCGCCAGACCGCGTCCACGCGCCTGCGAGGCGATGTGAACTGATTTCACCTCGGCCGTTCCGTCAGGTAACGCCTTTAACGCTCCGCAGCCGACGGGCTGTCCGTCGTCAAACATGGCCCAGAACCTGATGCCCTCGGCAGCCAGAGCCTGGGCATCCATGGTATGGTTGCTTTCCGCAGGTCCGGCAGTTTCGCCATGGGCGAAATGCGCCTCAATCAATGGGCGCAGCGCGTCCGAGGTCGGGTCGGCCTCATGGATTTCGAACATTCAGTGAGTCCAGGGCGCGCGCCGATCGGTGGCGAAATTCTCACCATAGCCGCGCGAACGCAGGTTGGGTTTGCGTTTGTGCGGTTCGCTAACCTGGACTTCGATGCCATTGTCTTTGGCATAATCCAGGGCCTCTTCTTTGGTGTCGAACTTCAGGCGCACTTGAGTTTGCGTATCGTCGGAAGATGTCCAGCCCATCAGCGGATCAACCTCACGCGACGACGCGGGCGCGTATTCCAGAACCCACTTGCGGGTCTTGGCCATCCCCGAAGTCATTGCGTTCCTGGCAGGCTTGTAAATCCGTGCGCGCATGTCGCCCCTCCGTCCTCACTTGGCTGAGATTGTTTATGCGTCAGAGTACAGGCTGGGACAAGATGGGAATTGTCGCGGCTGGTAACGCCCTGATGTCAGAAACTGTCATCAGGGCCTTTTATAAATCGTGCAACGCCATCAAGAGGACACCAACATGATCCACCACAGAAAAAGCCTGGAAATCGACGCCCGGCCCGAATCCCTTTGGGCCATTCTAAGCCGTTTCATGCATATCGACGAATTCGCACCACAAGTCGCCTCGGTGGATGCGCTGACGACTGGGCCAGACGGCGTCGGGTCGAAACGGCGTTGCCACTTTGAAAACGGCACCTCGCTGGTCGAGGAAGTGACGGATTGGCAAGTCAACAAAGGCTATCGCGTACGCTTGTCAGAGATGCCGGCGATGCCTTTGACCCAAGCACATGCGTCCATCACCATCGAACCGCTCGCGAATGGCCATTCGCGAGTCGTCTGGAGCATGGATTACCAGATGAAATATGGCCCGCTGGGCTGGCTGATGGGTCAAACACTGATGAAGGCGATGATGGGCCGGGTTCTGGAGAGCAATCTGAAAGCGCTGGCCGACAAGGTGCAATCGGTTCAAATCCCCGATGCACAGTATGCCTATTACTGAAACTGAGTTTCTGAACCGGATCAGGCCTTGCAGTTGGACAAAATAAGAACAAATGTAAGGGCCTGACCCGGAGCCTGCCTATGCCATATGCCCATTCCGACAAGACACAGCTGACCGCTGATGACGTTCGCGCGCGCCTGAAACTCGAAGGCGGCAAGCAGTTCGTCATGCATACCGAGTTCGCGCCTGCTGGTGATCAGCCAACTGCGATCAAAGAACTGACCAGCGGTATCTTTGACGGCGAAAGAGAACAGGTTCTGCTGGGCGCGACGGGAACCGGTAAGACGTTCACTATGGCCAAAGTGATCGAAGAAACCCAACGCCCTGCGATCATCCTTGCGCCCAACAAGACGCTGGCAGCCCAGCTTTATGGCGAATTCAAAGGCTTCTTCCCGGAAAACTCGGTCGAATACTTCGTCTCCTACTACGACTATTACCAGCCCGAGGCTTATGTCGCGCGGTCGGATACCTATATCGAGAAAGAATCCCAGATCAACGAACAGATCGACCGGATGCGCCACTCGGCTACCCGGGCGCTGCTGGAACGCGATGACGTGATCATCGTGGCCTCGGTCTCGTGCATCTACGGTATCGGCTCGGTCGAAACTTACGGAGCGATGACGCAGGATCTGAAGGTCGGCAGCGAATACGACCAGCGTCAGATCATGGCCGATCTGGTCGCCCAGCAATACCGCCGCAATGATCAGGCGTTTCAGCGCGGTTCGTTCCGGGTTCGGGGCGATTCACTGGAAATCTGGCCTGCTCACCTCGAGGACCGGGCGTGGAAGTTTTCGTTCTTTGGTGAGGAGTTGGAGACTATCACCGAATTCGACCCCCTGACCGGCGAACGCGCCGCGTCGATGGACCAGGTGCGGGTCTATGCGAACTCGCACTACGTGACGCCGAAACCGACGATGAATCAGGCAATCATCGGGATCAAAAAGGAACTGCGCATCCGGCTGGACCAGCTCGTCGGTGAGGGCAAGCTACTGGAGGCCCAACGTCTGGAACAGCGCACCAACTTCGATCTGGAAATGCTTGAGGCCACCGGCGTCTGCAACGGGATCGAAAACTACTCGCGCTATCTGACCGGCCGCGCACCGGGTGAGCCGCCCCCGACGCTCTTCGAGTTCATCCCCGACAACGCCATCGTGTTTGCCGACGAATCCCACGTCTCAGTTCCGCAGATCGGCGGCATGTACCGGGGCGACTATCGGCGCAAGTTCACGCTGGCCGAACACGGGTTCCGCCTGCCATCGTGCATGGACAACCGCCCGCTGAAGTTCGAGGAATGGGACGCCATGCGCCCGCAATCCGTCTTTGTCTCCGCCACCCCGGCGAAATGGGAGATCGAACAGACCGGCGGTGTCTTCACCGAACAGGTGATCCGCCCCACAGGGCTCTTGGACCCCGAGGTCGAAATCCGCCCTGTCGGCATGCAAGTCGACGATCTGCTGGACGAGGTGCGCAAGGTCGCCGCCGATGGTTATCGCACGCTGGTCACCACGTTGACCAAACGCATGGCCGAGGATTTGACCGAATACATGCACGAACAGGGCATCAGGGTCCGCTACATGCACTCGGATATCGACACGCTGGAACGCATCGAAATCCTGCGCGACCTGCGGTTGGGCGCGTTTGACGTGCTGATCGGCATCAACCTGCTGCGCGAGGGGCTCGACATCCCTGAATGCGGGTTGGTCGCCATTCTGGACGCGGATAAAGAGGGCTTCCTGCGATCTGAGACTTCGCTGATCCAGACCATCGGCCGCGCCGCGCGGAACGCCGATGGCCGTGTGATCATGTATGCCGACAAGGTCACCGGCAGTATGGAGCGCGCCCTGAACGAAACCAACCGCCGCCGGGCAAGGCAGATCGCCTATAACGAGGAAAACGGCATCACGCCTGCGACGGTGAAGAAGAATGTCGAGGACGTTCTGGCCGGTCTCTATCAGGGCGACGTCGACATGAACCGCGTCACCGCCACCATCGACAAACCGATGCACGGCGCGAATCTCGAGGCGCATCTGGACGGGTTGCGCGACCAGATGCGCAAAGCCGCCGAGAACCTTGAATTCGAAGAGGCTGCCAACATCCGGGATGAAATCAAACGTCTGGAAGCGGTCGACCTCGCCGTCGCCGACGACCCCATGGCGCGCCAATGGGCGGTCGAGAAAGCCTCGGAGGACGCGGTGAAATCGCGCGGACGGTCAACGGCTGGCAGGCCGGGGCAGCGGGGTGGGAATGTGAAGCGGCGGAAGCAGTAGCTCTAAAGCGAACAAATTGTGAGCTGTTTAATCGAAACATTTAACTAAAAGTTGTTCGATCTCATGGGTGCTATAGTCGCCATCTGCCTGTTTTTTCTTTTCGCGCTCAGCATAGGCATAACAACAATTTGGGTATGGCTCAGTGTTTTTACCGGGAAGCGAGAACCGACAATCGTTCGATCCATTTTTTTGCTGGCATCTGCGTTTTCAATTACTGCAATACTGTGCTTTGGCGACCCGATAGGCGATCCCTTTTCGCACCTACTGACACTGTTTTTGTGGCCCTTCGTCTGGTTTTATGCGCTTCCAGATCTCGTTGCCGCAAACCTTAACTACTTTTTGGTGGGCGCCCTAGTAGTCTTGATGGCAACACTGGTTCTCGCATTCATGACCGCAAGGATTACACGAGTTTTGGTCACTTTTGCAGGTTCTATCTTGGCCGTTTTTGTACCCGCCTCAATTGAGAACTCAATTGTGAAAGAGCGAATGGCGTCACAAGCAAAAGAAGCCGACTTACTAGTCATCGAGCAATACTCTTTTTTTCGATCCGCCAGAGAAGGTTATTCGGACAACAGAAATCCCCATGGTTACGCATGTGATTCTAGCGACTGGCCCTATCTTTGGAGCTATAGGCAGCGGGACTGGGTTTCGTTGCCGCCTGACTCTCGGTTTGGTCGGGGCAATCCTGAATTGGCCAGGTTCTACTGCAAGCAAAGCCGACGCAATTTAGTGGATAGTTCTTAAGGCAACCGTGGACCGAGCTTCCGATACATCCATCGCGCTCCCCCACGCTTCAAACTTGCAGCCCAGCGCGCATTCCTCCACGTTTGAAATCACAAATTGTGATTCCAAACGGTTGCCATGACGAACCCCAACACCATGCCCAGCACGCATGAGGTCCAAAGCGCCATTTACCGGGTGCGCGGCACTCGCGTGGTGCTGGCCGAGGATCTGGCGCAGTTCTACGGAAAATCCGTCAGCGCCTTCAATCAGGCCGTCTCGCGCAACAAGGACCTGTTCCACGGCTACCGCTTTCAGCTGTCCGATGCCGAGGTCGCCGATTTGCAATCACAGAATGTGATCTCAAAACCCAAAGGACGTGGTGGGCGGCGGGTCAACCCGTGGGTTTATACGGATTACGGCGTGGCCATCGCCTCGGCCCTGTTCAAGGACCCGCGCGCCATCAAGATCACCCGGATGATTACTGAGGCCTTTGTTGACGGTGCGAACGCTCTGGCCGAGACCCCGCGCAGCGTGCCGGAAATCCTACCGCCCGCGGACGCCCCGGCCCCGCTGCTGCCCAATGGCGATCAGCTGCGCGATCTGGCCGAAAACATCCTCGATTCCGGGCAACAGAGCCTTGTCGACTATATCGCCAACCCCACCACCAAGCGCCAACAGGCGGTGGCGATGATCATGAAAACTCTGGCTGAGACCGCTGGCGAAGAGGTGCGCACCCAGCAGGAACGCCTGCGCCTGCGCATTGCCGAGCGTCTGGCCACCGGCGATTACACGGATGACGGCGACCGGAAACAACTGCTGGAATTGCTGCAGGCGATGAAGGGCTAAACACCCAATTCCGCCCGCAATTTCTTGGTCAGCTTAGCCACGACCAGATCATAGGACGTCACGATATGCTCGCGCAGCGACGCATCGCTCATGCCGCGTTCGTCATAGACCTGTAGCCATTTCATACCCCGCGACGCCAGATAGGGCGCTGGGCGGATGCCGGGTTCGCCCCCCAGCACTTCAAAGGCCAGATCGGTTGCTTTGAAGGTGAAGGCATCCTTGCCGTCATTCCAGCCACAGAGCGCAAAGACCTTGCCGCCCACTTTCCATACATCCGCATTGCCCCATTGCACTACATGGGTGGTGGCCTTGAGGTTGGCACAAAAGCTGTTGAATTCATCGCGGGTCATCAGCCCAATTTTGGCGATTGCGTGTCGTTTGGCAAGCGCTGGGCGAGGTATTATCCCTTGTCCCAGTGGACCACGACGTCATACCCTGCAGGCGACGGCGGACCTTCGAGAAACTCGGCAAAATGTCCCCAAAGTTTGGCCACTTTGGACGCGTTCGCGTTTGATGTTTCCTCGCTTTGGACAACTGCGACGACAAATCCGGTACCGTCTTCATTCATGACATTGGTAAAGCTGTGCATGCCTTCCATGCCCATAATCTGATCTTTCAATTCATTCATTTTGGCCTCGGCAGCATCCCGCATGCCAGGCTTCATTTTAAACTGCGTAATACGTGCAAACATGACTTTCCTCCCTTTCAGGGCGAAATCCCCCACTGACGGCCGAAGCGGCGCGTCACGTGTACTATAGCATAGATTCGAATGTTCGGGTCGAGGTGATCAGGGCCGGACGAACTTGGCCGAACCCACCTGCCGTTGAGGCACCGTCGCAGCCGGTTGAGGATTCGCAGCCGGTTGGGGGGTTGCGAACTGAGGAGCCGTCGCCCCGCAGGCAACACCATCTCCATCCGTATCGTTGCGCGTGTGGTATCCCGGCTCACCGTCCCAGTACGGCCCCGGCACCAAGGCTTCGGCGGCCTGGCAGCCAGCCAAGGCCACCAGATGCAACAGGGCATCGGGGCCTTCGAATTCTGATGTCCGCAAAAAAACACCCACCGCGATCGCCGCAGTGGTCGCGGGCAACATAAGGATCATGATAATAATACGAAAAGGCGACAGCGCCCGTCTGCGCTGCGCATCCGCGCGCCGATGTCGCGCTGCGGCTCTTGAGTTTTTCTTATTCGAGCCCTGCTCGGAATCATTGAGCGCCATACCGGACACTTAACCCGGATTTGTGGCAAAACCGAGACCCGAATGTCCCTCTCGCGCATAGGTCGCAATGCGGATAATGTTGCATCCGGATGGACCCCCAAGGCTAAAACACCGATGACCAAAACCGACCCGTATCGCCCGGTTGATGAATCAGCCTGCCAAATGGCACGCGACCTGATCGAAAACGCGACGTTCGGCGCGCTGGCCGTGTTGCACCCTGATACGGCGTTACCTTCTGTGTCGCGCGTAGCCCTTGCAACGGATGATCGGGGGCGGCCGGTCACGTTGATCTCAACCCTGGCCGACCATACCCGGGCACTGACCACCAATCCGGCCTGTGCGCTGTTGATTGGTGAGCCCAGTGATACAGGCGATCCGTTGACGCACCCAAGGCTGACGCTGCATGCCAACGCGCAGTTCGTCGCCAGAAAGACAGAGAAACACGCCGCGCTGCGCGCCCGGTATCTGAGCCTGAGGCCCAAAGCCAAGCTTTATGCGGACTTCACCGATTTCGGGTTTGTCACGTTCACCATTTCCGATGCCGTTTTGAACGGCGGCTTTGGCAAGGCATGGCGCCTTGCCCCAACCGATATCTGGACCGATCAGCGCACCACATGAACGGCGCAGGCCGCATGGCGCACCACATGGTTGGTCGTAGAACCCAGCAACAAATCCTGCATCCCGGGACGGTGAGACGCCATGATGATCAGGTCGGGCTTATGTTCGACCGCCCAATCAAGAATTGTCCGGCCCGAATGACCCTCGACCAGAACACCATTGGCGTTGGGCAGTTTTTCGGCAAGCGCGTCCAGTTCCATCTGCAGCGCCTTGCGTGCCTCGGCCAGATACTCTGGCGGCATGTAGGAAATGGCGTAACTCGGGATGTGTTCGACCACGTGCAGCAACGTGACCTGCGCATCCGATGTCGCCAGTATTTCGGCCAGCTTCAACGGCCCCGAGATATCCCTTTCGGCATCAAAGGAAATGGGGACAAGAATATTGTGATACATGACGCGCACCTCCGTTTTCACGCCTGAATCCTGCACCATCTCAGGCTGTTAGGCATTGATTCAGATCAGGCTCCACCAAAAGTCCCGGCCACCTCATACATCACCGGCTCAAAACTTTTGCACAGCTCGTTAATCTGCCGATTGCGGTTTCGCATTTCCGTGGTGCGCAGCATGGCCAGAAAATCCTCGCGGCGTTCCCATTGCGAATAGTTCGCGATCCGCGTCTGCGCGTCATTCACGTGCAGTCCCGCAGCGACAAATCCGGGCTGTTTCGAGATGAATTCCGCATAAGCGTCCGTCAGAGCTTCCAGCAAGTCCTGGCAGGTGCCGGGCGTCATCTCAAAGGTCGTGATAACTGTCTGGACGCTGGCGTCTTTGGCAATCTTCGGCATCTGGATTCTCCTCTATCTGTTTCAAACTTAACATAGGTTTTGAAAAGGTCTTGTGTTTCCTTTGTCATTTAGCGGCATCAAGTTCCTGCGGATTTGGGTCAAATCCTAACGATCCGTTAACCATGCTGGCGGATGCTGCGCGCATGCGCCGGGTTTCAATCCTTCTGATTTTGTTGTTGGCAGCCTCACCAGCCTGGTCTGGCGCTTGGTTGCGGGACAAGGGCGCAGCTTTTGTATCGACTGCCGTAACGGCGTTTAAGGAACCGGATTACGGATACGACTACAAAGGGTCATTTTATGCCGAGTACGGGTTGCGGGAGAAGCTAACGCTTGGCCTGGACGTTGAAGAGCACCGCGACATTTATGGGCATGCTCTGGTGTTCGCCCGCTTGCCTGTCGCCGAATTCGAAAAGTCAGGGCGCTTTGCTGCCGAGATTGCAATCGGTGCCCATCATCGCCAGATGCGAGCCTGGGCCTTGTACAAAGCCACGCTCTCGTACGGCAAGGGGTTTCAGACCGGCTGGGGCAATGGCTGGATCGCCATTGACGCTGCACTGGAATTTCGAACGCATGATGCGGTATATCGCAAGTTGGACCTTACTGCAGGCCTGTCATCCCCGCGCCTTATTAACCCCCTGCTGCAGATCGAAACCGCGTACCAAAGCGACCACCCCCTGCACTGGAGGATCAAGCCCTCGATCATGATCCGCACCAAGGACAGCCCAACCACATGGGTTCTGGGCTTAGAGCGCAATGATGCCCGCAAGAATACGGGCATCAGGCTGGCTATCTGGAATACATTCTAAAACGCCCGTGATCGGTGCCGTTTAGTATTCCATACGCATGATGGCCGACACCGACCCACTGACGGGCAAAGGCCAGCGCATTTGGATAGTGTCCTGATTTGCGCCCTGCTCTAGCTCGACATAGGGCGTGGCATGAACGATCTGCCCGCCCGCATTTCTGAGCGGCCCCAACACCGTAACCGCATCGCACCCGCGTGCCTTACCGCCAAAGGGCAACCGGCCGTCAGCAGGAATGGTCCAAACCGAGGATGCCGATTGTTGCGAGCGTCGGATCCGCAACGGGTTTTCCACCTTTGCGTTGATGCCATTGAACGTGTTGTCTTCGAAAATCACGTTCAGATGCGCCGAATGGTTCAGATCGGCAAAGCTGGTATCGACGCGGTCGGCCCGGTCGATACGACCGCTGCTTGACCTGAATTTGTTCCCGGTCACGACCACTCCGTTCAGATAGTGCCCGGCCCCATGAGGGCGAATGACGATCTGACTGAACCACGGCGCGACTTCGCTGGCATAAAAGATGTTGTCCGAAATTGTCATCGAACTGAAGGAATATCCGCTTGTGTAGACCGGGTTTGCATCCCGCTCGTTGGTCCATTCGACAAAGCAGTTGTCGACATAATTTTCGGAAATGGTCGAGCTGTTATAAGTCCCGGTCATGATCAGCCCGGCACTGCGGATACCCTGCGGAATGCTGTCACCCTGGAAAAAGTGGTTGCCTAAGATCAGGTTGTTGGATCCGGCCAACACAGCAAAATGCAGAAACCGCACGGCGCGATTGTGCCGTAGTTTGATATCGTTTGCATTGGCATTCAACGCGATGGATTTGCGGTCGGACACGTTGAAGGATTCTTCGGTCGACAGGAACTGGCAATTGTCGATCAGCATCCCCTGACATCCGGTCCCGTGCGAGCTGATGCCGCGATCTTTGGGCCGGCTGATAAAGCAATTCGTCACCGCGAAGGTACTGCCAGACGGCGCAAGCCGGATCGCACTGCTGCGGCCGTTGCACTGAAATTCGATCTCTTCCATGCCAAATTTGCGCAACGTACTGAAGCCGCTGAAGTCCAACAGGTATTTGAACGACTGGAACGTGAAGGTTTGCGTCCCCGCCGCATCATAGAGCGGGTCGTTCAGCCTGATCTCTCCGGCACCGACATCCTTGGAGCGCACATAGATTTCACGCCCAACACCATTGCCCTGCACCAGCGCGCCAACCGGAATATTGGCAATGTTCTCCACATTGGTCAGCTTGGTCGAATCCGCCGGGTTGTAGGTTGCGACCGAGGTGAAAGTCTCGGTATCCCAGGCCGCGCTGCTTTTGACATCGAACTGCCCGTTACGGATGATGCGCCGGGTCGAAAAACCGCCCTGCCGGTTCGGAACGGCGGCGGCCATGTCAATTGGCGCCGTGACCGAGATTTTGCGCCCGCCCATATCCAGCGATTCATGGTCCGAATTGTTCAGCAACGCCTGAAACGCTTTTTTGAACGCCAGTTCTTCATCCCCAAATGCCGCGATATACGCTGGAAGGTCGAAGTTCTTTGTCAACAATAACATCTTGTCGTCAGGCATGGTGATGGTGCCTTCAAAATCCATCTCGGACGACATCGATGTGTTCTGCGCCAGCAAATACGTCCCCTTCGGAACATAGATCCGGCGACCGCCGGCCGCCTGATCCGCTGCTTCGAACGCTACGGAATCGTCGGTGACGCCGTCGCCGATTGCACCATAGTCACGCACGTCGACAGTGCTGATCATTTCGCGCAGGAAGATGCTGGTGACATCGGTGATCTCGATATCATCGACCCGAATGAGCGAACCATTGGCACCGTCAATGTTCAGACCGAAATGCCCATAAAGCGCTGCAACGCCCCAGGGCATGTCGACGCCCGAGCGTTGACCATTGCCTACGATGGCCGTGATTTCATGTACGGTGCCATAGCCCGATAGCTGCGTGACCGGCCCCTGATCAACGACGCCGTTTACCTGCAGGTCACCTGCCCCGCCAGCCCAGGCCGCAATACGAACCTGGGGCAAAGGACCGCTGATGGCTTTGACACGTGCTTTGATTTGCAAATAGCATCCCGGGATCAAGGGCGTCTGCCCCATATAGCGCAGCTTTTGGGTTGCCTGCACCTTCAGGATTTCAAGGCAACCGCCGAAATCCGGGTCTGCCGGAACGAATGCCCCATAGGGTGCCCCGTTATAGGTTGGCGAACCCGGTGTCCCGTCGCCTCTGGACCAGACGCTCAGACCATTCGCAAAAGCAGGCGGCATGAAGACGATACCGTCGGTGATTGCCTTGTTCATAGAAATCCCTTTCCCAATCGCCCGCAGCAGGTCGCCGCGCGCACAAACCCAGTGTCCGGGGTTGCCCGAACGCAAAAGCCTGAGTACCGAATAGGGATTAACTGCCGCTCATATCACCGTGACGGTGGTGTTGCATCATGCAGCCGGATCTGAATTTCCCAAAAGCTGCACACCATTGATCTTCCAGCCGTTTTCTTGCTGGACCATCTGATAGTCCAAAACGTGCACTTGCCCGTTGCTATCCGTGATCATGACCTTCTGCCACAATGCACCAGCAACCTCTCGCAACTCCAGAAAGCGAACATCAGCAGGTCTCCAAACCATGGGATAGCCATTGCGGACCATGGCTCCGAAGTTCTCGGGCGTCCCAAAAAAGTTCTGGATGTTGGGACTTGCAAAAGTAAAGGCCGTGACAAAGTCATCTGCCTTAAACGCCTGTATTTGCGCCGCAATATTTGCCTCAATCTCGGCATTTTGGGCATACGCGCCCGAGGCCAGTCCGGCACTGAGTGATACAGCAAGTAGTAAACGACGCATGGGGCCACCTCCTGTTGAAAGAGTAGCCCCATGCGGTTTCAGGTCAAATCAGGCCAGATCCCCGACCAAAGCCTTGTCGATCAGTGCGATGGTCTCGGGCACGCCGTAAAGGGCGATAAACCCGCCAAAGCGTGGACCCTGCGAGGCACCCAGCAGCACCTCATAAAGCGCAGTGAACCAACCGCGCATCGGGTCGAAGCGTTCGCGTCCGATGGAATAAACCACGGATTGTAGTGCCTCGTCCTCAACCGGACCATCATAAGCCTCAAGCGCGGCTTTCAGTGCTTCCAGCGCTTCGCGTTCCTGATCGGTCGGCGCGCGGTGCTGGCGGGTGGGTTTGACGAAATCGTTGAAGTAGCGCACCGCAAACCCCGCAGCCTGATCCAGATCAGGATGGGTGTCGGGCGTGGCCTCGGGTGCATAGCGACGGATAAAGCCCCACAGCGCCTCTTTGTCTTCGGCCCCGGAAACCGACGCCAGATTCAGCAGCATCGCGAAGGGCACAATCAGTGTGGACGCGGGAACGTTCCCGCCGTGGATGTGCCAGACAGGATTGTTCAGCTGTGCCTTCAGATCCTGCCCCGGATAGGCGCGTAACTGTTGATGATACTCATCATAAGCCTTCGGGATCACGTCGAAATGCATACGCTTCGCCGTCTTCGGCTTTTGATACATGAAGTATGCCAGCGACTCGGTCGGCGCATAGGTCAGCCATTCGTCGATTGACACACCATTGCCCGACGATTTGGAAATCTTCTGACCGTTCTCATCCAGAAACAATTCATACGAGAAATGCTCGGGCGCGCGGCCACCCAGCGCACGACAGATCGCGTCATAGATCTTTTCGTTCGTGGCGTGTTCCTTGCCGTACATCTCGAAATCAACGCCCAGCGCAGCCCAACGCGCGCCGAAATCCGGCTTCCACTGCAACTTGACGTGGCCGCCTGTGACAGGAACGGTCCATTCTTTACCGGTCTCATCGTCAAAGGTCACGGTGTAGGTCTCTGCGCAGACCTTTTTCATCGGCACATACATGACCCGCCCGCTTTCGGGGTGCAGCGGCAGGAAGATCGAATAGGTCTGCTTACGTTCGTCCCGCAGGCTTTTGAGCATGATCGCCATGATCTCGTCATAACGCTCAACCGCACGCTTCAGGATCTCGTCAAACCGTCCGGACTCGTAGAATTCCTTGGCCGAGTAGAATTCATACTCGAAACCAAACGTATCCAGAAAACGGCGCAGCATCGCGTTGTTATGTTCACCAAAGCTGTCATGCGTGCCAAACGGATCCGGCACCGAGGTCAACGGACGCTGCAAGTGCTGTTCCAGAATCTCGGGGTTTGGTACATTGGTTGGCACCTTGCGCATGCCGTCCAAATCATCCGAGAAACAGATCAGCTTCGTCGGGATGTCCGACAGCGCCTCGAACGCGCGTTTGACCATCGTCGTTCGCGCCACTTCGCCAAACGTGCCGATATGCGGCAGACCCGAAGGGCCATAACCCGTTTCAAACAGCACGTATCCATTTTCCGGAGCACCTTTCTGATAGCGTTTGAGCAACCGGCGCGCCTCTTCAAAAGGCCAGGCCTTGGACGACATCGCGGTTTCACGCAGTTCAGACATCAGATTTGCTCCATCGGGAAAAACAGTGTCGGTCGCCCGATGCAACCGACCGACCCCTCCTATTGTGCCGGTGCAGCATGAGTCAATAAAGCGCGCTGTTTTTCCTGATGGAAAGGACGATTTAAGCTGTCAACTGGTCCAGTTTCGCAGCCCAGATAAAGTCATTTTCGCTGAGGCCGCCGATTTCGTGGGTCGTCAGTTTGACATCCACATATCCCCAACCGAAGCTGACATCAGGATGATGCCCTTGCTGATCAGCCAACCACGCGCAGAGATTTGCTAGATAGGTTGCTTTGGCAAAACCCTTGAACTTGAAATGTCGGCGCAGCATCTTTGCATCTACATCCAACTGCCAATTGGCTGAAAGCTCGGCCATGTGGGTGTTGGCCTCTTCGCGTGTCAAAGCCGGGACGCCGCCGGAACAGGGCACACAAGTACGGTCCGAAAGACTGCAGGTTTCTCCTGATGTGGTCATGATCCGTTTACTCCGCTGCGGTTGCTTTTGGTGGGAACTTATTGGGCAACAATCCTAAGGATTGGGCCTTATGCACATCCGCCAACAGATCACGTTCGGCGGCCGCAAACAGCTCCTCAGGTGAGTTTAACACGAAATAGCCCATCTGGTGCATGTCGATCCGATAGGGGGTGCGCAGGATTGTCATAATGTCGAACGGGTCCCGATCGGGGATATCGCTCTCGACGGCATAGACCAGCTCGGTCGGCGAAGATGCAAGCCCTGAGCCCAACGCCTTGATCTCACCGTCCTGACGGCGCAGTCCAAATTCGATTGAGAACCAGTACAGCCGGATCAGCCAAGAGTAATCCTTGTCGCTGGCCTGTACCCCGGCCTTCCCAATGGCATGGCTGAAAGCCGCAAAGCGGGGATCGCTCAGCAGGGGCGTATGACCGAATATCTCATGAAAGATGTCAGGCTCTTCGATATAGTCGAAATCTTCGCGTGAGCGGATAAAGGATGCGGCGGGAAAGACCCTGTCTGCTAGCATGCCAAAAAAAGTCTTGAACCCGATCAGCGCAGGCACCGGTTGCACCCGCCAGCCGGTCATATCCAGAAGCCGTTCAGAGATATCGGCACAGGACGGCACGGTGGTTTTTGGCAGGTCCAGCCGCTGCAGCCCGTCCAGGTAGTCCCGCGCCATATAGCGCTGAACGTTTTCCTGTTGGGCCGCGTAGAGGTCGGCCCAAACAGCATCCTCTTCCGGCGTATACGCGATATGACCGCGCGCATCGGCAACCTTGGCGGCGTATTTGGTCGACTTGGGCATCACTTTTCCTCCCTTATGAAAAGAATACGCCATCTGATTGAAGAATTTGCTTTGGAATAACATGTGAATTCCAATATTTTGGCAAATACATATCATTGAGTCATGATTTATGAGACAAACCCTTCAACCCGCCGATATTGCCATTTTGCAAGAACTTCAGATGGATGGCCGCCAATCCATGCAGGACCTTGCGGATCGCACGGGGTTATCTGCTTCGCAGTGCTGGCGGCGTGTGCGCGACCTTGAGGCCGCTGGTATCATTTCCGGCTATACGGCGCAGGTACGCGCCAAGTCTGTTGGGCTGAACGCCATAGCCTACGTTCACGTAGCTTTGCGCGAGCATCAGGAGGACAGCATCAACGCGTTCCTGCGCCTAATTGAAACCGAACCTCAGATCGTCGAGTGCGCCTCGATCACCGGGGATCACGATTTCATTCTGAAAGTCTATGCCAAGACGCCAGAAGAGCTTGAGCACTTCATTATGCAGCGGCTTTTGAAATCCGGGCTTGTGCGCGACACGCGCAGCAATTTTGTATTGCGACAAACCAAAACGCGCGGTCCTTTGCCCATTCTCTAGCCTCGTCGAAGCGAAACCCGTTGAACCTGCCCGCTTGCCCTCCTATCGTGCTGACGCAGAAAGTCTAATCAGGACGACACCATGACCGAACAAGTACCCCACCCAATGTCCCCTCAGGATTGCCTTGTAGCGATCATGGTTGCAATCTCTGCGTCTGATGAGACCATCCGCACCGCTGAGCTGGTCAAGATCGAAGGCGCGGTCAATATGCTGCCGGTTTTTGCCGAGTATGACATCGACCGTACCCGCCGCGTTTCGCAAACCGTGTTTGACCTGTTTGAACAAGAGGACGGGCTGGACGCCCTGTTCGGCCTGATCCGTGACAACCTGCCCGAACGGCTGAACGAAACCGCCTATGCGCTGGCCTGTGATGTGGCCGCCGCCGACGGCTCGTTGGCGGAATCCGAGCTGCGCCTGCTTGAAGAAATTCGTTACGAGCTGAGCATTGATCGCCTGCATGCCGCCGCGATCGAACGCGGCGCTCGGGCACGTCACACTACCTGATCTTAGCTTCCGGCCATAGACCCCCAGCGCTCGATCAGTGCGCGTTGGAGTTTGCGCGAGCGATTGTTCCAGCTTCGCGCGCCTTGTGGTCGTTCGCGCTGCGCGCGCGGAATCGTGGCACGGTGGTCGACATCTGCAGTAAAAATCGCAAAGGCAAGTTCGGAACCGCCCGGCGCTGTGATGAAACCTCCAAGGCCGGATACGAAGTTCAACGTACCGGTTTTAGCATCAACCTTGATCGGGTGGTCTTGAACGGGCCGTCCCTGACTGTCCGCAAGGGTGAATTTTTTCAGCAAGGGTTTCAATGCGCCCGCCTGTTTCGCAGCAACCAGAGCTGTTACCAAATCTCCCGGTGCCATTCGGGACGCATCACCCAGGCCCGAGTGATCCACCATGGCGATCCCAGTCACACCGTATGTCTCGGTCGCCCAACGGTTCATCTCGGCCGCAGAATCCGCCAATGATTGCAAGTTGGCGCCGCGCGCTTGCGAGGCCGCCATACCAACCATCTCAGCCGTCAGGTTGGTCGAATACTTCAACATGCCGCGCAGTATACTATCCAGCGGGTCACTGTGATGCACCACAAGCAAGGTTCCCTTCGGTGTTTCGCGCATGACCTGCACGCGACCCAATTGGATCCCATTCGCGCGCGCCAGCGTCCTGAACACATCCCCCGCATAAAGCGCAGGCTTGCGCACCGGCAACCACCGCGCCCCACCAGTACCAAGCGCCCCTTGCGCCACGGTCCAGCGGTCCTGCCGCGCGCTGGATTCATAGGTGTAGATAGGCGCTTTTCGTTTCTCAATCTGCATAGAGGCCACATCGACCGACGGTTTGTACCGCGCGCTGCGCGCATCCATGGACACGTCATAGCGGGTACCATCACGTTTCCACTCAAAGTGCACCCGGTTGAAATTCAACGATATGCCACTGATTGAAGGACTATAGCCCAGATGATCCGGCTGCCCCGGATCGATACTGAACACATAGGGCAGCGCCCCCTCATAAACCTTGAACGCACCCTGAACTTCGGAAATCCCAGCCTCGCGCAAATTCGCCGCCAAATTGGCCAACGCATCGGTGTCCAGCAGCGGGTCGCCACCTCCCACAAGGATCAAGTCACCTTTCAGGATACCATTTTCGATCGGTCCATCCGCCATCAGGGCGGTCTCGAACCGGTAGTCCGACCCCAAGACATCCAACGCATAAAGAGCTGTCAGCGCCTTGGCCACGCTTGCCGGCGGCAGCCCCTGATCGCCACTGAACTCTTCCAGCTGCGTGCCCGTTGTTGCATCCGCCACCGCGAAAACCACCTCACCACGCAGCCCGGCCGCTTGGACAAGCCGCTCGACCCCGGTCGGTACGTCGCCGCGCAATTGAGGGCGCAACGAGACCAAAGGCGCCTCGGCCAGCACAGCAGAAGGGATCAAAGCTGCCCCCAGCCCTGCTAAAAATCCACGTCGAGAAAATCGATCAGTCATAAGTCGAATAAAATCTCACAGATTAAATACACACAACCACAGATATGGATTATGCGCGCATGGGGCTATTCCGGCAACACCTCAGCGCCCCAACCTCCCCGCTCCCGGATTTGGCTGGAACTTACATCGACCATCGGTACGTTCACGAAACACCACGCGGGCGCATCGGCGCGCCCCAGCAGACGCCGCGCCTGCCCATCTATCCGGTACTTGGCGTAAAGCCGCGCAGCAGGGGACATCCGCGCAGAAATCCGGTCGCCGGGGCGCGCAATCACACCGACAGGCACGCTGTCCATGATCAGCCGCCAATTCTTCCACCTATGGAACTGCGCTAGATTATCCGCGCCCATGATCCAGATAAACCGCACTTTGGGATAAAGACGCCGCAGTTCTGCCAACGTATCCGCCGTGGCCCGCGTCCCAGTCTGCGCTTCGATATCCGTCACGTCGACCCCAGGGTGCTGCATCAACGCCCGCGCCGCTGCCATCCGTTGTGCAAGAGGCACCGGCCCCCGCGCCTTCATAGGGTTGCCCGGAGACACCAGCCACCACACCCGATCCAGTCCAAACGCCTTCATCGCCTCAAGCGTGACATGCACATGCCCCTGGTGCGGCGGGTCAAACGACCCACCGAACAGCCCGATGACCAGCCCGGGCCGCGCGTACGGAATACTAAAACGATCCATGACTTGCTGATGTTCAGAACTGGACAACGTTGTCAATCAACCGGTTGAACCTCATCACCCAACGTGACCCGCCCCGGCCGCACCACCTCGGCGCACCACCCACCATGCCCCCGCACGGCGGAATAGCCGCCTTTGCCCAGCGCCTCCTCCATCCGGCTGCACGGCGCGCAGATAACGGTAAAACGCAGAACGGCCTCGCCTACCTGCACCTCACGCCCCTTGAGCGCCGCCAGATTGATCCCTGACACCACCAGATTGCGACGCAGGATGTCCGGAGTAACCGGCCCCTGCCCAAGATATGACCCAATCGCCGCCAGATGCTCCTGCTGGATCAGCGTCACGGCCCGCTTGCCTGCGCGGCCCCGGTCGCCTTCAAGCCCATTGGTGGAGATCATGCCTTCCTCAACCGCGACCATCTCCGCACGACGCTCAGGTCGCAGACCGATCCAGCCAATACGGCCAGGTTTGCACCAGTTGGATATCAATACACTCAGGGACAAATAACCTCCGGTTTATCCGTTCATACATGTTTTGAATTCGGCGGATTCAGCAATCTCTTTCAGCGGCAAAAACGGAACGTCACTTTCGACAATACACTTAATATGAAGCTTGGAATCCGCTGACTGCTGCTTCCATTTAATCTGAGGATAATTAACGCTCTTTGGCAATTCCACCTTCGGTTCGATGAAAAATTCAAAGTATGCCAAATAGACTTGAGCTCTGATCTCATCACCAGTCAAAGCTACATATTTAAGCATCTGGTGCAAAAGTGACTTTTTGAGCTGTCGGTAGTCTTCGGTCAGTGCGAACTCTTCCTCGATATTTGCAAGTGATTTAATGAACTTAAAGGTAACGTAGTACCTGATATCGTGCTCTGACTTATTCGAAACCCTAAGCATAGTCAGAATACTTGCAGAAGCAAAATCACCCCCTTCGATTTGAGACGTCGACATCTGCGCCACATTGTATGTTGAGCAATAAGTTGCGTCTTTGTACGCCTTGCAGTCCGGCAAATTTTCAGCACGAGCCGCCATTGAACTGATCGCCCCGAAAGCAAAAAAGCCATCGAAATTATCACATAACTGCTCATCTTCGTTTACCAATCTCCCGTTTGGGCTGTGTGTATACAGCAATCCTTACAGAGGAAATCCCCAGCACTCGGAACCCGCTGGTTTTAACCACTGGGCACTACGTCCCTGCAAACTGCGCAGACGGCTTCATCCGGCCTGATTGTTCATGATTGCCCCCATCCCAACCATCCGCTATCACACCGCCCAACTTGATTTCCCCGACCCAGAGGACGCGACATGGCCGCCTATCAATATGTCTACCACATGCAGGGTGTCTCCAAGACCTATCCCGGTGGCAAGAAGTGCTTTGAAAACATCCACCTGAGCTTTCTGCCCGGCGTGAAAATCGGTGTTGTCGGCGTCAACGGCGCCGGTAAATCGACGCTGATGAAGATCATGGCGGGCCTCGACAAGGACTTCACCGGCGAGGCCTGGGCCGCCGAGGGTGCCAAAGTCGGCTATCTGCCGCAGGAACCGAAACTGGATGAAACCCTCAGCGTTCGAGAAAACGTCATGCTAGGCGTGGCCGAAAAGAAGGCGATCCTTGATCGCTATAACGAACTGGCGATGAACTACAGCGACGAAACCGCTGATGAGATGGCCAAACTGCAGGACGAGATCGACAGCCAGAACCTGTGGGACCTCGACAGCCAGATCGACGTCTCGATGGAGGCGCTGCGCTGCCCAGCAGACGACGCCAACATCGCCAACCTGTCGGGCGGTGAGAAACGCCGGGTCGCGCTCTGCAAACTGCTGCTGCAGGCCCCCGACATGCTGCTGCTCGATGAACCGACCAACCACCTGGACGCCGAAACCATCGCCTGGCTGCAGCAACACCTGATCGACTACAAGGGCACTATCCTGATCGTCACCCACGACCGCTATTTCCTGGACAGCATCACCGGCTGGATCCTTGAACTCGACCGTGGTCGGGGCCTGCCTTACGAGGGCAACTACTCCGCATGGCTGGAACAAAAGGCCAAACGATTGGAACAGGAAGCCCGCGAGGACAAGTCCAAGCAGAAAACCCTGCAGCGCGAACTGGACTGGATGCGTCAGGGCCAAAAGGCCCGTCAGGCCAAATCCAAGGCCCGGATCAACGCCTACAACGAGCTGGCCGAACAGTCCGAACGCGAAAAGCTGACCCGCGCCCAGATCGTCATCCCCAACGGCCAGCGCCTTGGCGGCAAGGTGATCGAGGTCGAGGGTCTGTCGAAACACATGGGCGACAAGCAACTGATCGAGGGGCTGGACTTTGCCCTGCCCCCCGGCGGCATTGTCGGTGTAATCGGCCCCAACGGCGCCGGTAAATCGACCCTGTTCAAGATGCTCACCGGTCAGGAACAGCCCGATAGCGGCACCATCACGCTGGGCGACACGGTCGAGCTGTCTTATGTCGACCAGTCCCGCGACGACCTTGCCGACAGCGACACCGTGTGGGAGGCGATTACTGGCGGTGCCGAGATCATCCAACTGGGCGACGCGCAGGTCAATTCTCGCGCCTATTGCTCGTCCTTCAACTTCAAGGGCGGCGATCAGCAGAAGAAAGTCTCGTTGCTGTCCGGCGGTGAGCGCAACCGCGTCCACATGGCCCGCCTGCTGAAAGAGGGCGGCAACGTCCTGCTGCTCGATGAACCAACCAACGATCTGGACGTCGAAACCCTGCGTGCGTTGGAAGACGCGCTGGTCGATTTCGCCGGCTGCGCCGTGGTCATCTCGCACGACCGCTTTTTCCTGGACCGGATCTGCACGCATATTCTGGCGTTCGAGGGCGATGCCCATGTGGAATGGTTCGAGGGCAACTTCGAGGATTACGAAGAGGACAAAAAGCGCCGCCTTGGACCGGATGCGCTGGAGCCCAAGCGGTTGAAGCATAAGAAGTTTGCGCGGTAAGAACTTAGATTGAAGCCCGGAACCAACGTATTTGATTCCGGGCCTCAAATAGCCTGATTGAAATGAGTAACAACGTAGATATCGGTAATACGGTTTGACTGGCGTGTGCGGCTGTTATTCTAAGCTTCTCCAGACCATTTGTGAGCCTTAAGCAGCCGGTCGGAGTTCAGCCTCTCACAACACAAGTCACGTTGTCCGCGCGTTCTCGATCTGTGCCTTACAACAGTCTACGGAAGTCAGTTACTTTTGCGACTGGCCGACTGGCTGTTGGTTTTCACCACTCCGAACCTGCTTCTCGTTCAGAACATCTCCAAAAAGCACAGTCAGTTCCTTTTTGTTAACCGCTCCAGAGTTCGCAATTTGCGTTTTCCCGGCAAGCTCTTTTGGCACCGAATTTTCCTGCTCCGCTGATTTGAAAATGTGGTCTAAGATCGACTTGAAAAACATATCTTTCACCGTGCGTGTTGGGTTTCTCGAAATTGTTAAAACTGAATATTCGTTGCAATGTTCCGCTGCGGGCCGATCCGAGCGTGCGGTGGACGTCGGCTCAAGGACCGTGTTTCCGTGAGTGGCCACCCGCAGCGGTGCAGCGTACATATGAAAGAATGATCAAGTGCCAACGGGGAAGAAATCCGCGTTCTGCGTCATTTTTGAACAGCCAGTCAAAAAGTCTTTTTGTGATGTGGCTTTGCGAACTAAAGCTCATGCCACCGCCCCTATCGTGACGTTACGGCACTATTTTTTGCTGATAGTTTTAAGTGCTTCTTTTGCGGATTGTCGGGGTTCTAAACTTAGGTTCTGCAGAGGAGTGATGGGTGAAATCACCCATCCTACGGTTCGACAATCTCCCTTTTGGTGGCGATGCCACTCCATTCCAGATCAACGCGACCCGCACCAATATCGTGGTGTATGGACGAATTCGGCCTATGGGTTGGAAGCTCTAAAAACCGTGTTTGACAGGATTACCCCAGCAATGTGCCATGTGATTACGGAAATCTCGCTCATCACGGATCCAGTGCTCCGAAAACCTGCGTTGCCAAATCCCACGTTTCTATTCGACAACTTTCGACCCGCCCCGCGGACCGAATACGCCGACACCCCGTACAAACCGAATTTTGGTCAACCGCCACCGTGTCGAATAATCCACATCTCCCGGCGGCAAGGTTCAAACCGCGTGCCGATGATCCGGCAACACAACAAACGCGTCACCACAAAGGCCGCGCGCAATTGCTCCAACTCGCGTACTAACAAATCCGATAATCGATCGGCCAGAGACGCGGCAAAAAAGTACTTGGCTCCGGGAATGCGGATGCGGCAGTGATTGCTCATGCTGCAACCTGATCACAGGCTTGGTTGGAGTTTTCTAGATGCCCACTCAGCGCACAGATCGCATGGCCTTTCCTTATCAAAGACCGCTGAACCAATAGCCAAACCCATCGGCGGATTCTTGTGCAAATCGGGAAACTGGCCCTCAAACCCTTGTACGAAACGCACAAAATCCCTTGTCACACGCCCACCCCGATGCCATATCAATGGGGCTTACGTTTTTCTATTTCGACCCACTGTCACCGTTTCCGGCGCTCAGTCTATCGATACAGACAACGACGCCGGGCTGCCGCAACTCCGTGGGCAGCACTAAACAGGAGACAACGGATATGCCCACAGGCACCGTAAAATGGTTCAACACCACCAAAGGTTTTGGCTTTATCGCACCTGAGGATGGCGGCAAAGACATCTTCGTTCACATCTCGGCTGTCGAGCGTTCGGGCCTGACCGGTCTGGCCGACAACCAGAAAGTCACGTACGAGCTGCGCGCTGGTCGTGACGGCCGCGAAAGCGCCGACGATATCGCACTGGCCTAAGGCCATGAAAGGGCAGAGGTTACCTCTGCCCTTTTCACATCACGCGGGACAAAACTGCAACACAAGTGTGTCCCTGCGATTACATCACAATACGGTTACTCTTGGCAGATGATTGACCAGATCGGTTATCATTCCGACACTGGTTTACGATTTTCCTGTTGTCCTTAAGAGAACCGATATGTTCACACGTCGCACTTTCCTTGCAGCATCTGCTGCCGCTGGCCTGACACCCGGTATTGCTTCGGCCAAGAAGAAAGCCGTTGAATACGACCCCACGCCCCAGTTCGTTCGGGTCAAGAAACAATTTCTGCCGGGGCAGCTTCTGGTCGCGCCACGGTCCTTCTACCTGTATCTCATCACAGAACCGCGCAAGGCGATCCGCTATGGGTGCGGCGTTGGCAAGGCAGGTTTGGAATTCACCGGCACAGCCACGATCGACGTCAAGAAAGAGTGGCCGACATGGCGCCCCACGAACGAGATGATCGAACGTGAACCGCTGACTTACGCCAAGTTCAAGGACAATGATTATGTTCAACCGGGCGGAGATGGAAACCCGCTGGGGGCACGCGCGCTCTACCTGTTTCAGAATGGGGTCGACACCTATTTCCGTATCCACGGAACGACGCAGCCGCAAACCATCGGGCGCGCGGCCTCAAACGGATGCATTCGGATGCTGAACGCCCATGTCATCGACTTGTATGAGCGTGTACCGGTCGGAACTGTGGTCACGGTGGTCTGAGGCGGTCACGGCCCGGACCAGTCGACGTCCGTCGCCTCCTCAATCTGCAACAACCCGTCAGGCCAAGGCTGGGCCAGCGCCTTGGCGTCGTCCTCGGTTCCTGTAAGCCATGTCTGAATGTCGGCAGGATCCAGCAGGACACCCATTCGATGGTGTATCGGCTCCAGATCGGCATTTGGTGGGCAGGTCACAGCCGCAAATTGGTCAACTCGCAGACCGCCCGGAGCCTGCCAACTGTCGGCGATCGCAGCGAAGAACAGAGGTGAGCCATTCGCCGAGGCGATCCGCCATGCGGTTTTTCGACGTTTTTCACCCGTCCACTCGTACCACCCGTCCACCGGAACCACGGCCCGGCCAACGCCGTCGAAGGCGGTTTTGTCAAAGACGGTTTCGGACCGGGCGTTGATTATAGTTTCCATCACAGGCCGACCGCGCGCATTGACGCGCCCAACCGGGATCATGCCCCATCGCATGGGTGTCAGGCCGTGGGCAGTCAGGACGATCAATTCCTGACCCGGTTGAATGTTTTTTCGCAGCGGCTGCAGGTCCACATCACATCGGACGTTCAGTGCCTGGGCGATCTCAGACATTGGCCGTGTCAGAAAAAATCGCCCGGGCATCTTCTCAATCCTGCTTGGCCGAGGTTTCGACCAACTCCAACACGTAAGGCCCAAGCGCTGCTACGATCCGCGCCACGCCTTCTGTGTTGGGGTGAATTCCATCCGGTTGCATGAACTGCCGGACAGCGTTCGGGTCGCCGTTTGGCTGCAACCCTTCAAAAAAACTTTCTGCAAACACAAGTTGATATGCCTTGGCCAGATCCGGGTACATCGCATCAAATGCCTGCTTGTAATCGACCCCGTAATTCCCCGGTGCCTGCATTCCGATCAGCAAAACCTCAACCTCCGCCGCCCGGGCGGAGGTTACGATTGT
Source organism: Ruegeria sp. CDSB117 (assembly GCF_059611005.1). Lineage (NCBI taxonomy): Bacteria > Pseudomonadati > Pseudomonadota > Alphaproteobacteria > Rhodobacterales > Roseobacteraceae > Ruegeria > Ruegeria sp. CDSB117. Next base: position 184,269 of record NZ_JBXWOS010000004.1, on the reverse strand, counting down.
CTCAAGGTGCGCGCGCGACACAGCCGGGTCGATACCCCGCAGCAGGTCATTGCCGCCCAGCGCCACAATCATCGCGTCCACGTCAGGTGTCAGTGTCCAATCGACACGCGCCGCGCCGCCCGCAGTTGTATCCCCGGATACTCCGGCATTTATCAATTGCACGTCTGCGCCCTGATCCTTCAGCCATTGATCCAACTGTGGTACGAACCCGTCCTGTTCCGGTAGCCCGTATCCTTGTGTCAGCGAGTCCCCGAGGGCCGCGATAACCAACGGTTCCGCTGTGGCGGCAAAGCCGCAACACGCAAACAGTAAAGCCATCAAAGCCTTGCGCATTTTTTGAACCACTCCATATCCCAAAATGACCACCTCCTTTTGGAAGTACCTATGACGACACCAGTTCTTTCGCTCCAAAATGCCACCTTGTCGCTGGATGGCAATGCCGGCCGGGTCAATATCCTGCACGATATTACCCTGACCGTCGCCAAAGGCGAAACGCTTGGGCTTGTCGGACCGTCCGGGTCCGGCAAATCCTCGCTGTTGATGCTGATGGGCGGGTTGGAACAGGCAAGCGCGGGCAAGATCACAGCCCTTGGCCAGGATCTGACTGGCATGGATGAGGATTCTCTGGCCCGTTTCAGACGCAATGCGATGGGGGTCGTCTTTCAGAACTTTCATCTGATCCCAACAATGACCGCCCTGGAAAATGTGGCCACGCCGCTGGAATTGGCCGGACACAAGGATGCGTTTCAACGCGCTGCGGCAGAACTTGACGCGGTTGGCCTGTCGCACCGCCGCGATCATTATCCGGCGCAATTGTCGGGCGGCGAACAACAACGCGTTGCGCTGGCCCGGGCCGCCGCGCCGCGTCCGCAAATTTTGCTGGCGGATGAACCGACAGGAAATCTGGACGAAACGAACGGCGCGGCTATCGTCGATTTATTGTTCGGCCTGCGCGACAAACACGGCGCCACTCTGGTTCTTGTAACCCATAGTCATAGTCTGGCGCGCAGGTGCGATCGGGTTGTGCGCTTGCGCGACGGGCGGATTTCGGAAGACAGCCAGCAAAAGGCTGCGGAATGAGCTTTCGGCTGGCCGGGCGTCTGGCACGCCGTGAACTTCGGGGCGGGCTGCATGGGTTTCGCGTTTTCCTCGCGTGTCTTGCGCTGGGTGTCGCCGCAATCGCAGCAGTTGGATCGGTGCGCCACGCGATCCAGGCTGGATTGGCCGAAGAAGGCGCGGCCCTGTTGGGCGGGGATGCGCAACTGGAATTCACCTACCGGTTTGCCACAGATGACGAACGCGCCTGGATGGACCAGACCGGAACAGCTGTCTCTGAAGTGGTCGATTTTCGCTCAATGGCCGTTGCCGATCAGGACGCTGAAACGCAACGCGCGCTGACACAGGTTAAATCAGTCGACGACACCTACCCGTTGTTGGGATCTCCGGTTTTGAAGCCTGCAATGCCCCTGTCGGTGGCTTTAGGGACACATCAAGGTCTTCCCGGCGCGGTAATGGATCCGTCGCTGATTGACCGGTTGGGTCTTTCCGTCGGAGATCGCTTTGCACTGGGGACGCAAGAATTCAACCTGACCGCCGCATTGATCCATGAACCGGACGGGGCGGCAGATGGCTTTGGTCTGGGCCCTCGCACGCTGGTGCGGACCGAAGATTTGCAAGCATCCGGCCTGTTGGCCCCGGGAACCCTGTTTTCCACCAAATACCGCCTGGCCCTGCCATCAGGAACCGAGCTGCAATATCTGGCGGTAGAAGCGCGCCAGAATTTTGAGGGCACCGGTATGCGATGGACCGACGCGCGCAACGGTGCGCCGGGGATTGCCGAGTTTGTCGGGCGGCTCAGCGCATTTCTGGTTCTGGTCGGGTTGTCGGGCCTTGCAGTCGGCGGCATCGGAGTATCGGCGGCTGTGCGCGCCTATCTGTCGCAAAAGACCGAGACTATCGCGACATTGCGCACTCTGGGCGCTGACAGGGCGACAATTTTCCAAACTTATATGATCCAGATCGGTGTCCTGTCGGGGATCGGGATCTTGCTGGGCCTTGCCTTGGGCGGGTTGCTGCCCCTGCTGCTGGCCCCCTTGATTGAATCCCGGCTGCCTGTACCCGCGGTTTTCTCGTTTTATCCGGCACCGCTTGCCGAAGCAGCGTTGTACGGTTTACTGACGGCGTTTCTGTTCACGCTCTGGCCCCTTGCCCGCACCGAAGACGTTCGCGCAGCGACCCTGTTTCGGGATGCTCTAACCTCAGCGCGTGCGGTTCCACGAGGGGTGTACCTCATCGCAACTGGTTTCGGCCTCGCACTGCTGATCGCATCGGCCGCATGGTTCAGCGGCTCGGCGCGCCTGACGTTCTGGACCGCCGGAGGGTTGGTGGGCGCGTTGCTGCTGCTGTCCGCTGCGGCCTATGCGGTGCGCCGGCTGGCCCGGCTCACCGCTCCTTCAGCGCGCGGGCGTCCGGCCCTTCGGTGGGCCTTGTCGGCCATTTCCGACCCACGCGAGGGCGCTGCATCCGTTGTACTGTCTCTGGGTCTTGGGCTTTCGGTTCTGGCGGCCGTTGGGCAGATCGACGGCACCTTGCGCAATGCAATTTCCGGCAATTTGCCGGACGTTGCCCCGTCTTATTTCTTCGTCGACATCCAGAAGGACCAAATGCCGGGATTTAGCGACAGGTTGACCACCGACCCCGCCGTCAGCCGGATCGAAAGCGCACCGATGCTGCGCGGGATCATAACGCAGATCAACGACAAGCCCGCCCGCGAAGTGGCAGGCGATCATTGGGTACTGGACGGCGACCGGGGCATCACCTATTCCGTCCGGCCACCTGATAACGCGCGCATAACCTCGGGCGAATGGTGGGCCGAAGACTATACCGGTACCCCGCAGGTGAGTTTCGCAGCCGAGGAGGCGGAAGAAATGGGCCTAAAGCTCGGCGACCAACTGACCGTGAACATTTTGGGCCGGGACATTACCGCAGAACTTACATCAACGCGCGAGGTTGATTTCTCTAACGCAGGTATGGGCTTTATCATGTCCATGAACCCATCGGCCCTTGCAGGTGCCCCGCACAGCTTCATCGCGACGGTCTACGCCGAAGAACAGGCCGAAACTGTAATTCTGCGCGATTTGGCCGGGACGTTCCCCAACATAACGGCGATCCGGGTGCGCGACGCGATTGACCGCGTCTCGGGCCTGCTGGCGGGCATCGCAGCGGCAACGTCATACGGCGCGGGTATTTCTCTGCTGACCGGCTTCTTGGTCCTCATCGGTGCTGCCGCGGCCGGGGAACCCGCCCGCCGATACGAGGCCGCGATCCTCAAGACTCTGGGCGCGGACCGGCGACGCATCCTGTTCAGCTTTGCCCTTCGCGCCGCGCTGTTGGGCGCGGCCGCAGGTGGCGTTGCGCTGCTGACCGGCATTCTGGGTGGGTGGGCCGTTGCCACCTATATTTTCGACACGAAATTCTCGGTGATCTGGCCGTCCGCAATCGGAATTGTTCTGGCGGGCATCATCGTGACGCTTGGCGCGGGGCTGATCTTTGCTCTGCGACCCCTGGCCGTCCGCCCGGCCCGCATCCTGCGTGCCAGCGATTAACTGGCGCGCGCGCAGGTAACCGGTTGCAGGATCTGCAGTAAAGGATCGTTGTCGCAGATCAGGGCGTCGAGCGTGATCTCGTCCAGTGAGGCATAGAAGACCTCAGCCGCGTCCTGAAGGGCCATCCGCAATCGACAGGCATCTGTCAACGGGCAGGTGTTGTCGGCATCCGCAAAACACTCGGCCAGCGGCAAGTTGCCTTCGACGTGGCGAAACACCGATCCGATACGGATCTGTTCGGCCGAACGCGCCAGAACCATACCGCCGTTACGACCGCGCTGAGTGCTTAGATAGTCCAATTGGCTGAGCTGATTGATGACCTGTGCCAGATGGTTCTCGGAAATATTGCAGACTTCGGCAATCTCGGACTTGGTAACCAGCCTATCCTGATGCGCTGCACAATACATCAGCAGCCGTACCGCAATGTTCGTCCGTTTGGTTATCCGCATCGTGACCTCCCAAGTTTCAAGATGCAGACTTATTGCATGTCCGGCATAAAAGCGGTTTGACATACATCAATCGTCAGGAAAGGACACGCAGGCCCATGGCAGATCCCTATTTCTTTGGCTACGGCAGCCTTGTGAACCTTTCGACGCACGACTTTCCCGATCCGCATCCTGCCCGGCTAAAAGGCTGGCGGCGCGCGTGGCGACACACTGACCTGCGACCGGTCGCCTTTCTGACGGCAGTTTCGGACCCTGCGTCCGAAATCGAAGGCATGATTGCGCATGTGCCGAAAAATGATTGGATCGCCCTAGACGAACGGGAGTGGGCCTATAACCGAATTCCCGCCACACAATCCGTCACGCACCCGATAAAGCACGAGGTCGAGATTGCCGTCTATGCTGTACCTCTCGACCGGCACAACGCGCCAAGCAATCGCCACCCATTGCTACTGAGTTACATTGATGTGGTCGTGCAGGGATACCTGCGCGCATTTGGTGAAAAGGGTGCAGATCGTTTCTTTGCCACCACAGATGGATGGGATGCACCGATCCTGAACGACCGGGCCGAGCCCCGATATCCGCGCCATCAACAGTTGAAATCGGTTGAGACTGAATTCGTGGATGATCGTCTCAGCCTTCTCTCAGCCCGGATTGTGCAGAACGCATAGAAAAAAGCGGGATCGAACGACCCCGCTTTTCCTCATTCTCTCTAATACGCTCAAGCTTTTGCGCGGATTACCTGCAGCAGTGGCAACAGAGTGGCCATCTCAGGCCCGCGCTCCATGCCGGTCAGGGCCTTGCGCAACGGCATAAACAGGCCCTTGCCCTTACGGCCGGTCGCTTCTTTTACCGTGCTGGTCCATTTGCCCCAGGTTTCGCCATCGAACGGACCTTCGGGCAACAAGGTCATCGCCTCTGCGATAAAGTCACGATCCTCATCCGCGATCAGCGGCTCTGCTCCGTCGCGGCACAGCTCCCACCAGCCCTTGAGATCAGCCAAAGTGGTGATGTTCTCGCGCGCCATCGCCCAGAAGGGTTCGGCCAGATCGGCAGGAACACCAGCATCAGCCACAGCCTCGGCCACGTCGTCCAAAGGCAGGGACTGCAGATGCTTTGCTGTCAGCGGGAACAGGTCTTGCACATCGAACTTGGTCGGCGCGGCCCCAAAACGGTTCACATCGAAACCTTCAATCAGTTCCGCCATTTCCGAGCGCAGCTCAACCGGGTCGGAGGAGCCAAGACGCGCCATCAGGCTCAGCAACGCCATCGGCTGCACGCCCTGTTCACGCAGATCACGCAGGGCAAGCGTGCCCAACCGTTTCGACAGGGCCTCTCCTTGAGGACCGGTCAACAACGAGTGATGAGCAAAGCGCGGACAGGTGCCGCCCAGCGCCTCAATGATCTGAATCTGGGTCGCGGTGTTGGTCACATGGTCCGAACCACGCACCACATCGGTGACGCCCATTTCAGTGTCATCCACCACAGACGCAATCGTATAGAGAACCTGACCGTCGCCGCGGATCAGAACCGGATCGGACACCGATGCTGCATCAATCGAGATGTCGCCCAAAATACCGTCATTCCACTCGATCCGCTCGTGATCCAGCTTGAAGCGCCAGACGCCGCTGCCACGCTCGGCCCGCAGCGCTTCTTTCTCGGCATCACTGAGGTTCAGCGCCGCGCGGTCATAGACCGGCGGCTTGCCCATGTTCAGTTGCTTCTTACGCTTGAGGTCCAGCTCGGTGGGCGTCTCGAATGCCTCATAGAACCGGCCCATCTCGCGCAACTTGTCTGCGGCTTCGGCATAACGGTCCAGACGATCCGACTGACGCTCAACCCGGTCCCAGTGCAGGCCCAGCCACTCCATATCCTGCTTGATCGCATCGACATATTCTTCCTTCGACCGCTCAGGATCGGTGTCATCGATGCGCAGAATGAACGTACCGCCGGCCTTGCGTGCGATCAGATAGTTCATCAGGGCGGTGCGCAGGTTGCCCACGTGGATGTAACCGGTGGGCGACGGGGCAAAACGGGTGGTTGTCATAGGTGTCTCCTGTTGGCGCGGCTCATGTCACAGGATTGGTCGATTGTCCAGTAAAGGCGTTCAGGTCGGCTGGACCGGCCAGTGCTGATTCAAGTCCTTTAGCCCGGCGCAGATCAGTTCAGACAGAACATTCGTGTTAATATCCGCCAGCTTGTTCACATAGAGACAGGACTTGCCCAGCTTGTGTTTACCCAGTCTGGATAGAATATCCCCGAAATCTGCGTAGCCGGGCATGATGTAGATCGACAGAGCCGTTTTGCGCGGGGAAAACCCGGTTGCCAGAAACTCTCCTTCACGCCCGGACTTGTAGCGATAATGGTAACGACCATAGCCCACAATCGACGCCCCCCACATAACGGGTTCAAACCCGGTCGCGTGCCGAAAGAGGGCATCCAACGCCCGGGCATCATCTGCCTTCTTCGCCGGTTGAACAGCCGCCAAAAAGCCCTCGACACTTTGCCCTGTGGGGGCAGTTTTATTCCCAGATCGCGCCATAAACAAAAATAAACACGTAATGTTCATCCACGCAGCCCATTTGAAAAGGGTATACACTGGCAAGAGACTCGCGCCGACCTAAACTCACTGAATGCTGTTCTGACAGGGAGAACCAAAATGACCATCAAATTGACACGCCGAGCGGCACTGGGTACCGCGGCAGCTTTGCCCTTTGCCGCAGCTGCAGCGCCGGTTCTGGCAGCCGGAGCTGAGACAAAGGCAAATTCAACCGTCGCCAAATCCTTTGCGTTGGGCGATTTTACCGTAACGACATTGCTGGACGGCAGCCTGCCGCGCGATGGCGCCCAAGAAATCTTTGGCGGCGGAGCGTCAGATGAAGACTTCGCGAAAGTCTCAGCAGACAATTTCATCTCGCCGGATGTCGCGCAGTTCTTCTTTACCCCGACTCTGGTCAACACCGGGTCTGAGCTGGTCCTGTTCGACACGGGGCTGGGGCAAGGTGGTATTCAGGCGGCATTGGCCGATGCGGGTGTGACACCGGATCAAATCAATGTCGTCGTCATCACCCATATGCATCCCGACCATATCGGCGGCATGACGACCAATGACGCGCCGACCTTCCCGAACGCGCGCTATGTCACCTCCTCTCCGGAATATGACTTCTGGGCGGCGCAGGACGCGGGCAATCGTGTCGGAGATCTGGTCGCGGCCAAGGTCACACCTTTGGCCGAGAAGATGACCTTTGTTGAAAATGGCGGCGAAGTCTCGTCGGGTATCACCGCTGTTGCAGCTTATGGCCATACACCTGGCCACACGGTGTATCATCTAGAAAGCAACGGGCAGCGTCTTGTTCTGACCGCCGATCTGGCAAACCACTATGTCTGGTCCTTTGCCCATCCGGAATGGGAGGTCCGTTTTGACATGGACAAAGCAGCCGCCACGGCATCGCGCCGCGACGTGCTGGGCATGCTGGCCGCCGACAAGGTTCCGATGATCGGCTATCACATGCCATTCCCGGCAGCTGGCTTCGTTGAACCCCGTGGCGACGGGTTCCGCTTTGTGCCGGTCAGCTACCAGATGATGGGATAGTACCCTAGTATCCCGGGTCCGGCCGCACCTTTGAACCATCCGTAAATCGGGACAGGCGAAAGGCGGCCGGATCAACGCATGGCGTGGTTTCACAAACCAGATCGGCCATTAAACGCCCCGCTCCGGGGCCGATTCCAAATCCATGACCTGAAAACCCCGTGGCGATGAACATCCCTGACATGGTATCGACTGAAGATATTACCGGAATGGCGTCCGGGGTGACGTCGATCAAACCTGCCCAGCTTTGAACGATCTCTGCCTGCTCCAGCACCGGGAACCCTTTGCGCGCGCGTGTCCATGACTGCCTCAAGACCTTGGCCGAGGGCTCAGGATCCAGCACACGGCAATGTTCGAATGGCGTGACGTCGGTGTGCAACCATGATCGGTCTTCGCTCGCCTCTGCCGCCCAGCGCTTGGAAAGCCTGAACCGCAGGGACCGCCACTCCTGCCGGAACGCTGGTAAAAACTGTATCGCAAGCCGAAAACTGTCCGGGACAATATCAACCGTATTCTCGTGCCCGGATGCAATTGTATAACCGCCATCGGCCCTTTTTCGCATCGCGAAGTCATCTGACCATATTGCTGTTTCCGGCCCATTCACCGGTGAAGTGCGTAAGACCGTGTTGAGAACCTTAAGCTGTGGCAGGTCAATCCCCGCATTTCCCGCAAAAAGCCGCGACCACGCGCCTCCGGCAAGAACCACCCGTGCACAAGCCACCCGGCCACGTTCGGTAAACACACCTGAGACATAACCGTTCTCGACATCAACGCTGCGTACTGCGCAGTTGGTCATCAGGCACGCCCCTTTGTCACGTGCGGCTTCAGCGATCGCAGGGGCGGCCCATTGCGGCTCGGCTCGTCCATCCCTTGGCATGTGCAGGGCAACTTTCAACCCCGATTGATCGTCGGGCAGCAAGCCATCCAGTTCAGCACCCGAAACCATCTGAGCGCCAGTTTGCAAACCTTCAACATGGCGCACCCAGCGTCCAAGATTTGCATGATCCCGTTTCCCCGATGCGCCAAAAAGGATGCCGGAACGCGTAAAACCGGTTTGGCGTCCGGTGCGTTGATCCAGGCCCTGCCAGATCTGCTGCGCCTCTAACATGAGCGGGATTTCCCGGGGGTCTCGCAGCCCCAATCGCACCCATCCCCAGTTTCGCGAACTTTGTTCGCCCGCGATATGGCCTTTTTCGCACAGCAAAACCGACGCGCCCCGCTCTGATAGCTCTAAAGCCGTTGATGCGCCGATGATTCCGCCGCCTATGACCACAACGTCAACAGACTTGGGCAGATGCAGATCGGGTTCTACGGGAGTTGGTTTTGGACCGGGCATCCGCCGCTCTTACTTCATTGCTCGGACCGCAATGAATGCGCGGTATCAGACAATAGGCAACATGTCGCCTGACGCGCCGATCACAATTTTCAGAAGCTGTGGTTATAGTGCCAGAATGATCTCTGGCACTGTTCAGTTCAGCGGGCTCGGGCCGTCAAGCAGCGCCGCAGAGTTCCGCCCATTTCTGACGCAATGTGGCTGTAAGCCCAGCATCGTTGTCGGCAGAGTCTTCGGACATGCTTTCTTGTGAAAGCAGTTCAGGAAGAATCGAAAAAGCCACTGATTGCCCTGGTGCCGTTTTCTGCTCTGGCGGCGTCTCAGCCCCCAAGAGGTCGGCAATGGCAGAATCGACCTGATCTTCGTCTATTTCATGACCCTCAGATTCCATCGAACGCCACGGAAGCGGCGAGTGGAGTGGTCTATCGTATTGCTCACGCATTTTCACACCAAATCGTTAACACAGACACGCAATTCACGATGCGTAACAAACAAACCTCGATCATAAACATCGAGACACTTAAGAATGCGCCGCATCTGCCCCACATGAGGCGGCAATTAAGCTAAAATGTGTCAGAAAAATGTCCTGATTTCAAGCGTGTTAAACGGCCTAAGCCGAATCTAGATATGCACTGTCCCCACCACAGGGACAATGAATAAAAGCGTGCCCTCAAGCACCCTTTTTTGGAAACGATCGGAGACTTAAAAAATACGCGTGGTTTCAGCTCAAGACCGGTCACGCCAACGATTCACAATCGGGTATCTGCGGTCCAGCCAGAAGGCTCGCTTGGTCAAGCGCGTACCTGGTGCGGACTGAAACCGCTTATATTCGCTGATATAGATCAGATGCTCTACGCGACGGGCGACATCTGCTTCGAATCCTGCTGCTTCGCAATCAGCGATCGAGCCATCGCGGTCGACCAGGATTTCCAGGATCGCGTCCAGTTCCGGGTAGTCCGGCAGGCTGTCGCTGTCTTTCTGGTCTTCGCGCAGCTCAGCACTGGGGGGTTTATCAATGACCGACGGTCGGATCACCTCACCTTCGGGGCCCATCATCCAGTCACGGTGATTGGCATTGCGCCAGCGGCATGTTTCGAACACGCGCGTTTTATACAGATCCTTGATCGGGTTATAGCCGCCATTCATGTCGCCATAGATGGTCGCGTAACCCACAGCCACCTCGGACTTGTTGCCCGTGGTCAGCAGCATTTCGCCAAACTTGTTCGAGATCGCCATCAGCAGCAAACCGCGCAGGCGGGATTGGACGTTTTCCTCGGTCAAATCCGCCTCGCGGCCCACAAACAACGGGGCCAGAGTGTCTGTCACCGCCGCCCGACTATCCGAGATCGGAACATGGTCGTAATGCACACCCAGCGCCTTGGCGACGGCTTCGGCGTCATCCAGCGAGGCCTGGCTGGTGTATTCCGACGGCAGCATCACGCAACGGACGTTTTCCGCACCGATTGCGTCAACGGCAATTGCCGCGACCAACGCCGAGTCCACTCCACCCGACAGCCCCAACAACGCCTTTTTGAACCCGGTCTTGCCCATGTAATCGCGCAGGGATTGGACCATGGCACGATAGTCCTGCTCCCATTCGTCCGGCTGCGGCACAACTTCAGCAGGCACAATACGCCAGCCCTCATCACCGTGTTCCAGATCGACATGTGTTACGGCCTCATCAAAGACCGGCATTCGAAAGGCCAGTTCTCCGCCCGGGTTAAGGCCGAAAGTCGCGCCATCAAAAACCTGATCGTCCTGACCGCCCACCATGTTCAGGTAGATCAGCGGCAAGCCGGTCTCGACCACACGGGCGACCATGTGATTGAGGCGCACATCATATTTGTTGCGGAAGTAAGGTGAGCCATTGGGGATCAGCAGAAACTCGGCCCCGGTCTCTTCCAGTGTTTCCGAGACATCCGGGTGCCAACTGTCTTCGCAGATCGGGCTACCGATCCGCGAGTTACCAACCGAGTACGGCCCCCCCAACGGGCCCGCGTCGTAAAGGCGAACTTCGTCGAACACGGTTTCATTCGGCAGGTGATGTTTCAGCACCTTGCTGCCGATGCGACCGCCCTTGAGGATCAGGTAGGCATTAAAAAGCTTGCCGTCTTCCGTCCACGGACCACCAATTGCAATGGCAGGGCCATCGGCACATTGCGCAGCCAGCGACTGAACCGCCGCCATGGCCGCTTGATGGAACACCGGCTTCATCACCAAATCCTGCGTGTTGTAACCGGTAATGAACATTTCGGGGAAAGCCACAAGGTCGGCACCAGCTTCGCGCCCCTGCTCCCACGCCGCAAGCGCTTTGTCCAAATTGCCTTGGATGTCCCCAACAACGGGATTGAGTTGTGCCAGAGTAATGCGGAAACGGTTGGCCATGCTGCCCTCTTGCCCTCGTCAGTCCTAATGCCATTTAGCAGATCGCACCGCGAGTGAAAGTCAAATGCGGCAAAACACGTTGCTCTGTCCGCACGGGTATCTTAGTTTTGCTTTAAAACGTGACAACCGGGCAAGGCAGGAAAAACCATGAACGCTATCCGCATTTCTTTGGCCGCCACGGCGATGGCTTTGCTGGCCGCATCCGCCTTTGCCCAGGACGGGCAGGTCATCGTTGCGGATGATGATGTTGGCGGCGTGTACGAGGGCACATTCCTGAACGGCCTGCGCCACGGCGAAGGCACTTACCGCCTGCCAAACGGGTTCGAATATGTCGGCGAATGGGTCGAAGGCGAAATTCAGGGCAAAGGCATAGCGCGCTATGTCAACGGCTCGGTCTACGAGGGGATGTTCGCGAAGGGGCAACCCGAGGGGCAGGGCAAGATCATCTACCCCGACGGAGGCAGCTATGAGGGGGATTGGGCCGAAGGGTCGATCAACGGAACCGGAGTTGCAATATACACCAACGGCGTCCGATACGAAGGCAGCTTCAGCGACGCCCGCTATCACGGCAAAGGCGTTCTGACCGACCCCAGCGGTTACGTCTACGATGGCGACTGGAAGGATGGCGTCAAGCACGGCGAGGGCAAGATCACCTCGACGCAAGGCAGCGTCTATGAAGGGCAAATCAACAACGGATTGCGCGATGGCCAGGGTACTCTGACCGTTCCGGATGGCATGACATATACCGGTGATTGGTCTCAGGACCGCATGACCGGCAAGGGCCGCTTGTTGCAGGCCAATGGCGACCTTTACGAGGGCGATCTGGTTGATGGCCGCCGTCAGGGCAATGGCAAGGCCACCTATGCCAACGGTGCGACTTATGAGGGCGAATATGCCGATGACCGCCGCCACGGAAAAGGACGCTTTCTTGGGACCGACGGGTTTGATTACACCGGCGAATGGGTGGACGGCCAGATCGAAGGACTGGGTGAGGTCACCTATCCTGATGGCGCGACCTATACCGGTGATTTCAGCGCAGATCTGCCGCATGGCAAAGGCGTTCAGACTTATCCGGATGGCACCGTCTATGACGGCGAATGGACGGCTGGCATCTTTGAGGGCAACGGCAAGGCCACGTATCCCAACGGTGTTGTTTACCAGGGACAGTTCAAGAATGGCCTGAGCCATGGCACGGGCGTTCTGACATTCGCAAACGGGTATCGGTACGAAGGCGACTGGGTAGATGGCGCGCGTCAGGGTAAAGGCAAGGCAACTTTTCCTGACGGAACATCCTATGAAGGTGATTTCCAAGACGGTCAGCGTCACGGCGAGGGAACTATAGAAACCCCACGCGGATTCAGCTATACCGGCGGCTGGGCCGAAGGCAAAATCAGTGGTCAGGGTGTGGCAACCTATGCCACCGGCGACGTGTACGAAGGCACCTTTCTGGATAACAAACGCCACGGCAATGGCACGATGCGTTATGCCAATGGCCTGGAAGAAACCGGCGTTTGGGAAAACGGCGTCCTACCCAGTGAGAACGTAAGCGCGCCCGACGCGACGGATACCGAAACCGAGCCTGATACATCCGCCTCTGACGGGTAATCAATCTACCAGGGCACTGGCTTTCCCGCCCAGTCAAAAAAACCACCCGTATCAGCCGCATTTAACGCGGCTGATACGGATAGCAGGTTCCGGGCGGCCTCATCAGGCGTAACCGCAGGGTGCCGCCCAACATGTTTCCGGGTGAATGCTGTCGTGACCGTACCGGGGTGCAAGGCGACACAGATCGCCTGTTTATGGCTCCGGGCAAGCTCGATCGCGGATGTGCGGACAATCTGGTTCAGCGCCGCCTTGGACGTCCGATAACTGATCCATCCACCAAGCCGGTTGTCACCAATCGACCCCACTCGCGCAGACAACACGGCGAAGACGGCGCGCCGGTCGCGCGGCAGCAAGCGCGCGGCATGCGCAAGAACTAACGCAGGTCCGACCGCATTCAGCGCGAACTGATCCATCATCGCCGGAGCGGATAGCAGTCTGATGGTTTTCTCGGGGGTGGCACCATTAACCTCAAGAGCGCCAGCCGCGACCAGGATCAGGTCGAACGGACCGGAAACGCCCGCCAGCGTCCGATCTACGATCTCGGGGTCGGTCAAATCAAATCCGTCCTGTGACCGGGACAATGTGGTGACGTCGACCGACTGTTGCCGAAGCCGGTTGGCAATTGCACCTCCGATCCCACCCGAGGCGCCGATGATAAGTGCTGTTTCCATGCGGGTTGAACTAGCCGTCGGCAATGCGTGATCAACACATGTGGGAAAAAAGAAATCTCTTCATATGCCGGAGGAAAATTCGTTCTTTTCATTCCCGCCGCGCGATGTATAACCTCAACCCCATGATCAACCGCGCTGATATCCTGATTGCCGACACCGCCCTTCGCGGTGCGTCTCTGCGTGGCCTACTGATCCTAATCCGCCTCTGAGCGTGCCATCCGGCGCGCCCGCTCAGAGGAGGACGCCCGCGCGCCATAGGCTTTAGGACAGACAAGAAAGAGATTCCCATGACCAATGTGACCGACCAAGACCGCGTCTTGATCTTTGACACAACCCTGCGCGACGGCGAGCAAAGCCCCGGCGCAACCATGACCCATTCGGAAAAGCTGGAGATTGCCGAGCTGTTGGACGACATGGGCGTCGATATCATCGAGGCCGGGTTCCCCATCGCCTCCGAAGGTGATTTCAAGGCCGTGTCCGAAATTGCCGAACGGTCAAAGAACAGCCGCATCTGCGGTCTGGCCCGCGCCAATTTCGCCGATATCGACCGGTGTTGGGAAGCTGTGAAACATGCAGGTAAAAGCCGCATCCACACCTTCATCGGCACCTCGCCGCTGCACCGTGCCATCCCGAACCTGACACAGGACGAGATGGCCGACAAAATCCACGAAACCGTGAGCCATGCGCGCAATCTGTGCGAAAACGTGCAGTGGTCGCCTATGGATGCGACGCGGACCGAATGGGATTATCTGTGCCGCGTGATCGAGATTGCGATCAAGGCCGGTGCGACAACGATCAATATTCCTGACACGGTCGGCTACACGGCACCGATGGAGTCTGCTGACCTGATCAAACGTCTGATCGAAACGGTTCCGGGCGCGGATGAAGTGGTCTTCGCGACCCACTGCCACAACGACCTCGGCATGGCGACCGCGAACTCGCTGGCTGCTGTTGCGGGTGGTGCGCGTCAGATTGAATGTACCATCAACGGCCTTGGCGAACGCGCCGGTAACACCGCGCTGGAAGAGGTGGTGATGGCACTGCGCACACGCAATGACATCATGCCCTGGAACACAGGCATCGACACCACCAAGATCATGCATATCTCACGCCGGGTCGCGACGGTGTCGGGCTTCAACGTGCAGTTCAACAAAGCCATCGTCGGCAAGAACGCCTTCGCGCATGAAAGCGGTATCCACCAGGACGGCATGCTGAAGAACCGCGAAAACTTTGAAATCATGCGCCCCGAAGATATCGGTCTGTCCGGGACATCCTTGCCGCTGGGCAAACACTCGGGCCGCGCAGCGCTGCGTGATAAGCTGAACACGCTGGGTTATGAGGTTGGCGACAACCAGCTCAAGGACATATTCGTTCGGTTCAAGGAACTGGCCGACCGTAAGAAAGAAGTGTTCGACGACGATCTGATCGCGTTGATGACGCTGGATGATGACGACGGCGACGATCACCTGCAACTGGTTTCGATGAAGGTTACCTGCGGAACCGTCGGCAAGGCCGAAGCCACCATCGAGATGGAAGTAGGCGGCAAGGAAATCATCGCCACCGAACAAGGCGACGGCCCGGTCGACGCTGCCTTCCGCGCCATTCGAGTTGTGCATCCGAATACGGCGCATCTGCAGCTTTATCAGGTGCACGCCGTTACCGAAGGTACGGACGCGCAGGCCACGGTATCGGTGCGTCTGGAAGAGGATGGCATGATCGCAACCGGCCAATCCGCCAACACCGATACAGTCGTGGCCTCGGCCAAGGCGTATATCCACGCGCTGAATCGCCTGATCGTGCGCCGACAAAAGGCCGGTCCGGGCGCAGATAACCGGGAAATCAGCTACAAAGATCTCACTTGAACAAAAAGGGGGCGGACGATTGTCGACCGCCCCTTTTCTATTATCTCCAGCCGCATTACGGCCAATAGAACAAGGTCAGATCTGCTGGCTTTTCTGTCCCGATCAACGAGTAGTCATACACCGGCGTGTCGTTGAGATCGTTCAGCCCCGATACTGCATACCCTTCGGTTGGTATGTAGTTCGCGTCATAGTTCAGATCATAATCCCCGTTTTCGTCGTGAAACGCGATAACAGCAAAATACCCGCTGTCGAGGTCGTGAAAGTCGAAGCGGAGCGGGTCCTCGGACGCTGGTGCCTCAAGATAACCAGCAGCTTTGGTGTAATCCATGTTGTCGAAGGCTGTCGCCTGATCAAAGGCCATGACAATCACGTTGCCCTTGGTGCTGCGCGCACCATGAAGATTGACGGTCAGACCTTTGTCTTGCGAAGTCCCTGTGGTGGAAGCCGCTGCTTGGTCAATATCTGTGGTGAACCCCGAGGCGACCCAGGCGCCTCCGACAAACAGACCTGCCGTAACGATGGCCGCCACGATGCGTTGTGTGTTGCTTGGCATCTTTTGCGCTCCTACGCCTTACTTAGCGGGTTTACGCTGTTTCCGACCGTTCTTTGGCTGCCAGCCCGGAGGTCCTAAGAAAACACCCAGCTTATTGCCGAACCCCGGCATGTTCCGGACATCCTTGAACAGGCGGGCAAAGCCGTGAAGGAAGGCGACGAAGGGATTGATCGAGTCGATCGGTTTGACGAGGCCGTAGACCACCTCTTCCTTTTCGTCCTCGAACGTTCCGAACATACGGTCCCAGATGATCAGAATCCCGGCATAGTTCTTGTCCAGGTATTTCGGGTTTGATCCATGGTGAACGCGGTGATGCGACGGCGTGTTGAAGATGTATTCAATCGGGCGCCACAGCTTTTTGATAACTTCGGTATGCAGGGCCGTCTGATACAGTTGCACCAACAGTTCCGCGACCAGCACCATGAATGGGTTGAACCCCAACAGCACAAGCGGCAGGTGGAAAAACAACGGCCAAAAGCCATCCAACGGACCATGGCGATAAGCCACTGATATATTGAAGAAGGGAGAGCTATGGTGAACCGAATGCGTTGCCCAGAGGAAGTTGATCCGGTGCAGAATTCGGTGCTCCCAGTAATAGGCCAGGTCTGCAAGGATCAGCACAATGATGAACGAAGCCCATGTTGTTGTAATATTGAACACAGCAAATTGCGAGGCCCAGACATAGGCACCGATATAGAAACCAGCCAACAGAACAAAGCTGATACCGATGAAGAAAACGAGAGTGATGAAATTGGTGACGGTGTCACCCATCATCTGCCAGTTCAGTTTTTTTACGACTGCGTATCGGATCAATTCGAATGCCAGAAAGGCCATGGCGAAGACGAAGAACCAATCGTCAATCAAGGTTTCCCAGTAATTCAGATGAAAGTCACTGATATGGCGGCTTAGGAAGTCCATCGAAGCAATCCGATTCCCGTTTGTTGTCACGTGTGACAGTCTATTTACGAGATCATCACCAGAAATCAAGGTCCCGGCGTTGAAAAAACGGTTTTTCCTGAAAGCCCATTGCTGTCACAGCAGATTTTATACCTGCGAGGCCTACTTTAGGAAAATCACATGTGATCACTGATTGCTCATCCGCGCAGTTTGCCAAACAGGCCGTCCAGCGTTTTGGCGCACTCGTTCAGACCATAGGGCGCGTTCACAACGAACATTCCCGATCCAACCATACCATGCCCTTCGCGTGCGGCCGGAAAGTGGACCTCGTGGTGTAGAACCTTAGGGAAATCCCGTTTTGTCAAAGCGTCGCGCATGGCCTGATGCCGCCCATTGGCCAGTATCGGATACCATAACGCGATCACACCCACGTTCCATTTCCGATTCAGCGAAGCCACGATGCCGGGCAGCCTGTCATAGTCGGATTTGACCTCATAGCTTGGATCAATCAGCAATACACCGCGGCGCGGTGTTGGTGGCAGAAGGGACTGGGCCAGTTCAAAGCCATCCTGCTGATAGCTCCGGGCACCGGTCGTGATCATGGCGTCAGACAGCGCCCGGTATTCCTGCGGATGCAATTCAGCAAGATGCATCTTATCCTGCGGACGCAGCAGGTTCGCTGCGATCAAGGGCGACCCTGGATACGCCGTTTTGCCATACCGATCATGCACAGCGGCAATGGCGCTGCTCAGAGGATGATCCGTGTCAAACCAGCCTTCGGTCAACACACGTTCAATTCCCGCAGCTGCTTCACCGGTCTGAACGGCCTGATCCGAGTCCAACTGGTACAGCCCCCGCCCCGAATGGGTTTCGATGTAGCTGAGCGGTTTGTCCTTTTGAGTCAGATAGGCCAGCGTTTCTGCCAAAATTGCGTGCTTATGGACGTCCGCAAGGTTACCTGCGTGGTAAATGTGTTGATATGAGAGCATGTTGCCTTCTAAAGTCCCTGCAATTAAGGCGGAAAGGTGCTGATTGTCGCGGAATCAGCCCTTTTACCGGGCGAGTTGGCACCCTATAAGTCATCCGTCCCGGAACCGTCGAGTCGCGGGCAGTAGAAAACTGACATACAGGATCAGGGAAAAATATGGGGATCTTTGGCAATCTGGGCGGCCTGTTCACAGCGGACATGGCTATCGACCTTGGGACAGCGAACACGCTGGTTTATGTCAAGGGGCGCGGTGTTATCCTGTCTGAACCCTCTGTGGTGGCGTATCACGTCAAGGACGGCGTAAAAAAGGTTCTGGCCGTTGGTGAAGACGCCAAGCTGATGCTGGGCCGGACCCCCGGTTCGATCGAAGCCATCCGCCCGATGCGCGAAGGCGTGATTGCCGACTTTGATACTGCAGAGGAAATGATCAAGCACTTCATCCGCAAAGTGCACAAGCGTTCAACTTTTTCGAAGCCAAAAATTATCGTCTGCGTCCCCCACGGCGCGACACCTGTTGAAAAGCGCGCGATCCGGCAATCGGTTCTGTCCGCAGGCGCCCGCCGCGCCGGTCTGATTGCCGAACCTATTGCTGCCGCGATTGGAGCGGGCATGCCCATCACCGACCCGACCGGCAACATGGTTGTCGATATCGGCGGCGGCACCACCGAGGTTGCTGTTCTGTCGCTGGGTGACATCGTATATGCCCGCTCGGTCCGCGTTGGCGGTGACCGTATGGACGAGGCGATCATCTCGTACCTGCGCCGCCAGCAGAACCTGCTGGTCGGTGAATCCACGGCCGAGCGGATCAAGACCACCATCGGCACCGCGCGCATGCCCGATGACGGCCGCGGCCAGTCGATGCACATTCGCGGACGCGACTTGCTGAATGGTGTGCCCAAGGAAATTGAGATCAGCCAGGCCCAAGTGGCCGAGGCGCTGTCCGAACCCGTCCAGCAGATTTGCGAGGCGGTAATGACCGCACTGGAAACCACTCCGCCTGATCTGGCGGCGGATATCGTGGACCGGGGCGTGATGCTGACCGGCGGCGGTGCATTGTTGGGCGATCTGGACCTTGCCCTGCGCGAACAGACCGGCTTGGCCGTGTCGATTGCCGACGAAAGCCTGAATTGTGTGGCTTTGGGCACCGGCAAGGCGTTGGAATACGAAAAACAACTGCGCCACGCGATTGACTACGAAAGCTAAGGCGCGCACCCTTTACCACATAGGGTAAATTCGGCACGAGCAGCACGGGAAGGAGTCCTGTGGCGAAAGACCGATCACAGCGCGATGAATACACAACCCCCTTGCGCCGCCTGCTGCTGGGGATTGTTGTGTTGTGTCTGCTAGGCATCTTTCTGATCTGGCGGATCGACAGCCCGCGCGTGGAACGGTTTCGCGCACAGGTCGTGGACAGTGTTGTGCCGTCGATGGAATGGGCGATGGTTCCTGTCACCGCCGCCGTCAATCTGGTGCGCGATTTCCAAAGTTACCAACGGCTGAGTGATCAGAACCAGGAATTGCGCAGCGAATTGCGCATCATGCGCGCCTGGAAAGAGGCCGCGTTGCAGCTGGAGCAGGAAAATGCTCGGCTTCTGGACCTGAACAATGTGCGTCTTGATCCGCGCCTGACCTATATCACCGGGGTGGTCATGGCCGATAGCGGCTCGCCCTTCCGCCAGTCGGTCCTGCTGAACGTGGGTGAGAGAGACGGGATCAGGGACGGCTGGGCCACCATGGACGGGATTGGCGTCGTCGGGCGTATCTCGGGCGTTGGCCCCGACACCGCGCGTGTCATCCTGATGACGGATGCATCCAGCGCTATACCGGCCACAATTCAACCGTCTGGCCAAACCGCCCTGATCACCGGCGACAACACGCAATCCCCGTCAGTGGAGTTTCTGGAAAACCGCGAACTGGTACGTCCCGGCGACCGTGTTGTAACTTCGGGTGATGGCGGCGTGTTCCCCGGAGGGTTGCTGATCGGGCAGATCACCGAAGACCCAGGCGGGCGTTTGCGGGTGCGCCTCTCCGCAGATTTCGAACGACTGGAATTCCTTCGCGTTCTGCGCTTCCACTTGGCCCCGGTGATCTCGGATCCTGGCGGCATCGTGGGTCCACGGCAACCCGAGGCTGCCCTGACCCCACCGGAGGTCGGCGATGGATAGGCAAACCTCTCATCTTTGGCTCAAACGCTGTTTGTACGTGTTTCTGGCGTTACTGATTATGTTCCTGCATCTTCTGCCTTTGGATACACAGCCGGACCGGTGGCCGTTTCCGGACATGCTTATTGCTTTAACGTTCGCCTGGGTTCTTCGCCGACCGGAATACGTTCCCATTTTTCTGGTTGCTGCGGTGATGCTGATGGCCGATTTGCTGCTGCAACGACCTCCGGGCCTGCTGGCAGCACTTGTGGTTTTGGGATCGTCGTATCTGCGCTCGGCCGCGCCCGGAATGCGCGACGCCGGGTTTATGGCTGAATGGACAACGGCCGCTGTGGTGATCGCGGGAATTTTCATATTGAACCGTGTCATTCTTGCTATTCTATCGGTACAGCAAGCAGCTTTGGGTCCTGTGGTGATACAAGTGGTTCTGACAATTGCGGTTTATCCTCTCGTCGTACTTCTCAGCCAGAATGTGCTTGGCGTTCGGCGCGTGTCAGTGTCGGACCCCGGCACAAGAGGGGCCAGGGCATGAAACAACGCAATCCCAAAGCGCAAGGATTGGCCTATAAACGCCTGCCGCGCCGCGCGTTGATCCTGGGTGGGTTGCAGACTGCGTTTATCGGCGGCCTGGCAGCGCGAATGCGCTTTATGCAAGTGGATCAGGCTGACGAGTACCGTCTGCTGGCCGAAGAAAACCGGATCAACATTCGCCTGATCCCGCCAACGCGCGGGCGCATCTATGACCGCAACGGCCAGATCATCGGACAAAACACGCAGTCCTATCGTATTGTTATGGTCCGCGAAGATGCGGGCGACGTCGACAAAGTCATCGCCAAACTTTCAGAGCTTATCCCGCTGACTCAGGAAGAGATTAATCGCGCCAAGACCGAGATGCGCCGTTCTGCCCCGTTCCTGCCAGTCACACTGGCCGATCAGGTCACGTGGGAGGATATCTCCAAGGTCGCTGTCAATGCGCCCGCCCTGCCCGGCGTTACGCCTGAGGTGGGCATGGCGCGTCAGTATCCCCGCTACGAGGATTTCGCTCATGTCGTTGGTTACGTCGGGCCGGTCAGTGACTATGATCTCAGCCTGATCGAAGATCCCGAACCGGTGCTGCGTATCCCCCGGTTCCAGATCGGCAAGGTCGGTCTGGAGTCCAAACAGGAAATCAGCCTGCGCGGAAAAGCTGGCGCAAAACGTGTCGAGGTCAACGCCACAGGCCGCATCATGCGCGAGCTTGACCGGCAAGAAGGCGAGGCAGGGGCCGATCTGCAATTGTCCGTTGATGCGGACCTGCAGCAATACGCCCAGGCGCGCCTGGCCGGTGAAAGCGCGGCTGCCGTCGTCATCGACTGCGAAACCGGGGATATCCGGGCCATCAGTTCTGCCCCCAGTTTCGACCCGAACCTGTTCGTGCGCGGGATATCGGTCGCGGATTACCGGGCATTGACTGAAGACAACTACCGCCCCCTGGCCAACAAGACGGTTCAGGGCACCTACCCGCCGGGTTCGACCTTCAAGATGATCACTGCGCTCGCCGCACTTGAGGCCGGAGTTGTTGGCCCCGGCAACACCGTCTATTGCCCCGGCCACCTAAAGGTCGGTAGCCGCCGCTTCCACTGCTGGAAGCGCGGCGGGCATGGGACAGTGGATCTCAATTTGTCGCTAAAGCGCAGCTGCGACGTCTACTACTACGATGTCGCCGTGCGTACCGGCATCGACAAAATCTCTGAAATGGCGCGCAAATTCGGACTGGGCGTCAAGCACGATATCCCGATGTCAGCTGTCGCCGCGGGTTTGGCCCCCAATCAGGCATGGAAAGAGCGGGTCCACGGTGAAGGTTGGCTGGTGGGCGACACCGCGAATGCCTCGATCGGGCAAGGGTTCATGCTGGCCTCGCCCCTACAGCTTGCGGTCATGACGGCAAGGATCGCCACGGGCCGGGCCGTGACACCCCGTCTGGTGCGGTCCGTCAATGGCGTCGAGGAACCGTCAGGAGCAGGTGAGCCGCTGGACGTCAATCCGTACAACCTGAATCAGGTGCGCAAAGCGATGTTCTCGGTCTCGAACGATAGGGCAGGCACCGCCTATCGCAGCCGTATCATCAATGATGAATTCCGCATGGCCGGTAAAACCGGCACCAGCCAGGTACGCAACATCACCAAGGCCGAACGCGCGGCTGGCGTAATCCGCAACGAAGACCTGCCGTGGGAACGGCGCGACCACGCGCTGTTCGTCAGCTATGCGCCGTACGACAATCCGAAATACGCCGTGGCAGTGGTGGTGGAACACGGCGGTGGCGGATCCAAGGCAGCGGCCCCGGTCGCGCGGGATATCATGCTGCAGGCTCTGTACAACGGCACGCCACCGCTCGAGGCTTATCCGGTTGCAGATCGTGACCGCATCAAGGAACAACAAAAACGGCTTGAGGGCGACCGCCGCCCCAAAGCGCGACCTGATGAAAAGGACCGCGCATGAGCTATCTTGAGTACGCCGTCAAATCCACGCCAACGGGGTTTCGCAAGTTCCTCTACATGAACTGGCCGCTGACTTTGTTGCTGATCAGCGTCGCCAGCGCCGGATTCCTGATGCTGTATTCGGTCGCGGGCGGGTCCTGGATGCCCTGGGCCGAACCCCAGATTGAGCGGTTCGGACTGGGATTGACCGTTATGTTCATCATCGCGTTGGTACCGATCTGGTTCTGGCGCAACATGTCCGTTTTGGCCTATCTCGGCTCGATCGTTCTGCTGATATTTGTGGAACTCTTTGGCACCATCGGCATGGGTGCGCAGCGTTGGATCGACCTTGGTTTCATGAGGCTCCAGCCTTCCGAAGTCATGAAGATTGCGTTGGTCATGGTTCTGGCTGCCTACTACGATTGGTTGCCGTCTCATAAGACATCGCGACCGCTCTGGGTGCTTATACCGGTCATCCTGATCCTGATCCCTACGGCTATGGTCCTAAAACAACCCGATCTGGGCACCTCGATCCTGTTGTTGGCGGCGGGCGGGGGACTGATGTTCCTGGCTGGTGTGCACTGGGCTTATTTCGCCGCCGTTATCGCGGCGGTGGTCGGCCTAATTGCCACCGTGTTCAACAGCCGGGGCACCGAGTGGCAGTTGCTCAAGGATTACCAGTTCCGCCGAATAGATACCTTCCTTGATCCCTCCACCGATCCGCTGGGTGCAGGCTATCACATTACCCAGTCGAAAATCGCGCTGGGGTCAGGCGGCTGGAACGGGCGCGGGTTCATGCAAGGGACACAGTCGCGCCTGAACTTCCTGCCCGAAAAGCACACGGACTTCATCTTTACCACGCTGGCCGAGGAATTCGGGTTTGTCGGAGGCATCACTTTGCTGACCCTTTACGCCCTGATTATTATCTTTTGTATGGTCACGGCTTTGGCGACAAAGGACCGGTTCTCATCCCTGGTCACCTTGGGCGTTGCGCTCAACTTCTTCCTGTTCTTTGCGGTCAATATGTCCATGGTCATGGGCCTTGCGCCGGTTGTGGGCGTACCCCTGCCGATGGTCAGCTACGGCGGGTCCGCCATGCTGGTTCTGATGGCTGCCTTCGGCATTGTTCAAAGCGCGCATATTCACCGCCCCCGCTGAATTGAAAGGCCCATCATGCCCGTAAACGTCCTGTTTTCCGCGCGCCCAGAACAATGGCCCGTGTATGAACCTCTACTTACAAAAGGGCTGTCGCAGGCCAATCTGGACTTCCGTCTGGCAACTGAGTTTGAGCCTGATCAGGTCGACTACGTCGTTTATGCACCAACAAGCGGGCTGCTGGATTTTTCACCCTACACACGATTGAAGGCGGTTCTGAGCCTTTGGGCAGGAGTTGAGAAAATTGCGGGCAATGAAACGCTGACCGTTCCGCTGGCGCGAATGGTTGACCACGGGCTAAAGCACGGCATGACGGAATGGGTCGTCGGTCAGGTGCTGCGCTATCATCTGGGCATGGACCGCTATATCACGGTGCAGGACGGTGTCTGGACACCTGACGCCCCGCCGCTCGCCAGCGAGCGGAATGTGTGTGTGCTGGGCCTTGGTGCATTAGGAGAAGCCGCCGCAACGGCGCTGGCCGCGCTGAATTTCAAAGTCACGGGTTGGAGCAGAACCGCAAAGGACATCCCCGGCGTGACCTGCCTGCACGGCACTGACGGCTTGCGTACCGCCTTATCTAGTGCCGAGATCGTGGTTCTATTGTTGCCCGACACCCCGGCGACGGTGAATGCACTGAATGCGGACACTCTGGCCGTTCTGCCCAAGGGCGCGCGGATCATCAACCCCGGGCGCGGACCATTGATCGACGACGATGCACTGCTGGCCGCGTTGGATTCGGGGCACATTAGCCACGCCACGCTAGACGTGTTTCGCGTGGAACCCCTGCCGTCAGAGCACCCCTACTGGGCACATCCCAACGTGACGGTCACGCCGCATATCGCGTCGGAAACCCGCCCGGCGACCGCAGCTCAGGTGATCTGTGAGAACATTATCCGAGGCGAGGAAGGAAAGCCCTTCCTGCACCTCGTTGACCGCCATCTGGGCTACTGATCCGGTCAGGCCGCAACTAGCCCACGGCCTTTCAACAGCGCTTCGACCCCTGGCAAACGTCCGCGGAACGCAAGATACAGGTCTTCGGCTTCGCGGGACCCGCCTGTGGATAAAATATTGTCCTCAAGGGCCTTTGCCCGTTCCGCATCAAAGGCTCCGCCAGCTTCTTCGAATGCAGCAAATGCGTCTGCATCCATGACCTCGGACCACATGTAGCTGTAGTAGCCAGAACTATAGCCGTCGCCCGCGAAGACATGCGCAAAATGCGGTGTCGCATGGCGCATACCAATGGCTTTTGGCATTCCGATACCGGCCAGTACCTCGGCCTGTTTTGCCATCGGGTCAGATGGTGCTGCGCCATCATGGAACGCGAGATCAACCAGTGCCGAGGCCACGTATTCCACGGTCTGGAACCCTTGATCGAAATTCGCCGCCTTCAATACCTTGTCCAGCATGTCTTGAGGCATCGGCTCACCGGTTTCAGCATGGGTCGCAAATTCCGCCAGGACCTCGGGTACCTCCAGCCAGTGTTCATAGAGCTGACTGGGAAGCTCTACGAAATCACGTGCAACGCTGGTGCCCGAGATGCTTTCGTAGGTCACGTTGGACAACATCTGATGTAAGGCATGGCCAAACTCGTGGAATAGCGTGCGCGCATCGTCATACGACAGCAGCGCGGGGTCACCTTTGGCAAAATTGCAGACGTTGATCACGATTGGGGCCTGTTCCTTGGGGAACTTTGCCTGACCCCGCATGGCGCTGCACCATGCGCCCGAGCGCTTGGACCCACGCGCAAAGTAATCGCCAATGAAAACCGCAATATGCTGCCCGTCGCGCGTCACCTCCCAAGCCCGGCAATCGGGGTGATAAAGCGGCACGTCCAGCGGGGTGAACTCTAGCCCGAATAGCCTGTTGGCACAGGCAAAGGCAGCCTCGATCATGCGATCAAGCTGCAGGTAAGGTTTCAGCGCTGCCTCATCCAAATCATGTTCGGCCTTGCGGCGTTTTTCGGCGTAGTAGCGCCAGTCCCAAGCCTCGAGCGGGTCATTCACGCCATCCTCCTGCATCATGGTGGTCAGGATTTCTGCATCCGCGTCCGCCCGCTTTTTTGCCGGTTCCCAAACCTGCATCAGCAGATCGCGAACGCGATCCGGCGTTCGGGCCATTTCAGTTTCCAGCTTGTAGTCGGCGAAACCGGCATATCCCAATAGCTTGGCACGTTCTTCTCGCAAGTTCAGGATCTCGGCCGCAATCTCGCGGTTGTCCGTTTCACCGCCATTGGCTCCGCGTGCTGTCCAGGCGCGGTACGCTTTCTCTCGCAGATCGCGGCGGGGTGAGAATTGCAAAAACGGAACGATCAGCGACCGGGATAGAGTGACGACAGGTCCATCAGCCCCCTTCTCATCCCCAGCGGCCCGCGCCGTATCCACAACGAATTCCGGTAACCCTTCCAAATCATCTTCGGACATGTCCATTGACCATTCCCGTTCGTCCGCCAGAAGATTTTGGGTGAACGAAGTCCCCAGCGAGGCTAGGCGCGACTTGATCTCCTGCATGCGGGTGTCATCGTCGCCATCCAATGCGGCACCTGCACGCACGAAACCACGATGGGTCAGCATCAGAACACGGGCCTGTTCGTCGGTCAGGTCCAGTCGATCCTTGCGCGCCCACAGATCCGCCACCCGCTGGAACAGAGCTTTGTTAGACGAAATCCCCGAAAAGTGCGCCGAGAGTTTGGGCGAAAACGCGCGTTGCAGCTCTTCCCGTGCCGGGTTGCTGTCGGCACCCGCAACGGTGAAAAAGACAGACAGCACCTTGTCCATCTGCTCTCCGGCCGCTTCAAGTGCCTCGATTGTATTGGCAAAACTGGCCGGTTCGGGGTTGTTTGCAATCGCGTCGATCTGCGCGTTATGGGTAGCCATCGCCTCGTCCAATGCAGGAGCGAAATCGTCATCCGAAATCCGGGCGAATGGCGCGATTTCAAATGGAGTGGTCCAGGCGGACAGGATCGGGTTAGTCATGCGGATCTCCTTTGCTGGTCAAGCTAGGGAGGCGGGGTGGAATGGTCCAGAGGCCGTGCCTGCAATACATCGAAATTCTACTGCAATGCTGGCGCGACGATTGCCCTACGCGTCTTCTGCTCGGCAGATGGGGCAATCTGAGCGTCGGGTCAGTGTGATCTTGCGGCTTTCGCCATAAAGCGCGTCATAGATCAGCATTTCGGCGCGCAGCGCCTGCCCGGCGCCCGTGATTACTTTGATCGCCTCAACCGCCATCATCGAGCCCACCACGCCGGGCAACGGGCCAATGACACCGGCCTCGGCACAAGATGGGGCCAAGCCAGGAGCCGGGGCCTCGGGGAAGATACACTGATAACACGGGGCACCGTTGGCCGGGTCAAAGACGCTCAGTTGGCCTTCCCATTGTGACAGAGCACCCGAAATCAGCGGTTTACCCAGCGCCACCGCAGTGCGATTGGCCAAATAGCGTGTGTCGAAATTGTCGGTCCCGTCGAGGATCAGGTCAAAATCGTCGAACAGGTCCGCCGCGATTTCATCGGTCAGGCGGCGATGGTAAGGCAGGACAACGACGTTTGGGTTCTGGGCCTGCATGGCCTGCTGGGCCGAGAAAACTTTAGGCATCCCGATATCGGCGTCGCGATGGATCACCTGCCGCTGCAGATTGGCGTTTTCAACAATATCGTCGTCGATCACACCGATGGTGCCCACCCCAGCCGCCGCAAGATACTGCAATGCAGGCGCACCAAGACCGCCCGCGCCGATCACCAGCACACGGGCCTGTTTCATCTTTTTCTGCCCCGGCCCGCCCAGTTCGCGCAGGACGATGTGGCGGGCATACCGCTCCAACTCAGTCTCAGAGAACTTGTCAGACTGCATCGCGGTTTCCTCGGCTGGCTGTGGCGCGGCACGGTTGCGCAGCGTTTTGAGCACCTTGCCATAGCTCAATACCAAAACCGCTGCGCCCCCCAGGATCAACCACAATGCCGCAGACCCGCCGGTTGCCTCGCGCAGCGGATGCCCACCCGGCAACGTCAGTTGGATAACAAGTACTCCGATCAGCAAAACGCTGACCGACACGGAGCGAGCAGTTCGGGACACCCCCGCTACGTACCCAATGCCCCACAGAGCACCGGCAAGGATCAGAACCAGAAGCATCAACCGCGTCCAGTCGAGCCAAAACCGCCTGCGCCGCGATCTGTGTCGCTGAGCACCTCAACGGGTTCAAACGCAGCCTGCACGACTGGGGCGACGACCAGTTGCGCGATGCGTTCACCATGCGCAATCTCAAAACTTTCCTGACCGGCGTTCAGCAGAATCACCCCCAGCGGGCCGCGATAGTCACTGTCGATCGTGCCGGGCGTATTAGGCAGGGTAATCCCGTGTTTCAGCGCAAGGCCAGACCGGGGTCGAACCTGCACCTCGTACCCGTTTGGGATCTCGATCCGTAACCCCGTGGGGACCAAGGCGCGTTGTCCCGGCGCCAGCGTGATAGGCGCGCCATCGGGCAGGTTTGCCCGGACGTCCGCCCCCGCCGCTCCGGTCGTTTCATAAGACGGCAAAGCGATGGCCGGATCAGCCCCGTCTTCGCGGATCACACGAATTGCTACCATCACTGCACCTCTTGTTCAGCTTGCCAAAGCGTCGGCGATCTTTTGCGCCAGACGTTGCGCCACGGCATCCTTGCCCATACGCGGCCATTCTTCAGCCCCATCGTCCGAGATCAGGGTAACCGCGTTTTCCGAGCCCCCCATGATGCCGGTCGCCGGGCTGACATCATTGGCGACGATCCAATCACAACCTTTTCGCGCACGTTTTGCGGTCGCGTGTTCAAGCACGTTGTCAGTTTCTGCGGCAAAGCCAACTACCAACGTCGGCCGCCCCGCATCCAGCCTAGACACGCGTTTGAGGATGTCCGGGTTCTCAGCAAACTCAAGCACCGGAAGACCATCGCGGCTTTTCTTAAGCTTCTTGTCCGAAGCAGCCGCCATGCGCCAATCCGCAACCGCAGCAGCAAACACACCCGCATCTACCGGCAGTGCAGCGTCGACCGCGTCAGACATCTGCTGCGCGGTTTCCACGCGGATCACCTGCACACCTTCGGGCGGCGAAACATCGGCAGGGCCGGTAACAAAAACCACATCAGCGCCCAGCGCAGACAACGCCCGTGCCACCGCGGTGCCCTGCGCGCCTGAGGACCGGTTGGCGATGTAGCGCACAGGGTCGATCGGTTCATGTGTCGGGCCGGAGGTGATCAGAATACGCTTGCCCTTTAGCGGACCGTTGCCAAGTTGCGCCTCGACCGCGGCCACAATCTCAAGAGGCTCCGACATTCGACCTGGGCCGTACTCTCCACAAGCCATGTCACCCTCATTGGGTCCGACAAACCGGATGCCATCTGCCTGCAATTGCTTGAGGTTGCGCTGTGTTGACGGGTGATCCCACATGCGAACGTTCATCGCCGGAGCGCACAAAACCGGGGTATCTGTCGCCATCAGCAGCGTCGAGGCCAGATCGTTGGCCAGCCCAGCCGCCATCTTTCCCATCATGTCCGCCGTTGCCGGTGCGACCACGATAAGGTCGGCGGACCTCGACAGCTGAATATGGCCCATCTCGGCCTCATCCGTCAGGTCGAACAGATCGCGATAAACCTTCTCTCCAGCCAGCGCCGAGACCGACAGCGGGGTTACGAACTCTTCTGCCGCGCCTGTTAGAACCGGTGTTACCGAAGCACCACGTTCTTTAAGCCGCCGGATCAGATCCAGCGACTTATAGGCCGCGATTCCAGCGCCGATGATTAGAAGAATGCGTTTCGATGCCAGCATATTGTGCCCTTCCCGTCCCGGTCGGCCCGACATTAGGCAAGGCCAACGGACAGTTCCAGCGGTTAATTCTGTGTCTCAAACGCCAGACAAGGGTCTTCACGTTCGATGCCGGGGCTGTCGATCACAGCGTCGAACTCACCGTCGATGACGCCATCCTCGGACTGACCCAGTACAAAAACTTTCAAACCGGGGCGTAGTCGGGACAGAAAGGTTGGAATCCCTCTGTCCTTACGGGCATGACCATTGCCGGTGATCACTGCAACAGGTCCGCCCGTATCATCCGACGCGCGCAATATGGCCCTTGTCAGAACCGCATCCCGCAACCGTTGGATTGCGACCAGTTGCGGCAGCGCAGTCTCTGGTATTGCGTTGCAATGGGCAGCGAGTTGATCAGCCTCACGCTCGGCCTGCTCATCCTTCGGCAGTGGCACCGTCAATCCATAACGGGCAGCATCAGCACCCAGAGCCGTGGCGGCGCCACGTTCCATTGCCGCGCGGGCCGCCGCACGCGGAACCATGGCGCCGTAAACCGGCGCGTCTGAGGCCTGAA
The DNA here is from genome assembly GCF_059611005.1 of Ruegeria sp. CDSB117. Classification (NCBI taxonomy): domain Bacteria; kingdom Pseudomonadati; phylum Pseudomonadota; class Alphaproteobacteria; order Rhodobacterales; family Roseobacteraceae; genus Ruegeria; species Ruegeria sp. CDSB117. The sequence goes on along the minus strand of NZ_JBXWOS010000004.1, from coordinate 154,221 downwards.
AGACCGGGTAGTACATGCTAAGCGGCGGCCAACCGGATTCGAGCCACTTCAGAATTCTGGCAAGCTCTTCCGGATCGGAAATGGCCTTGTCCGCCAATCTCTGAGCACTTTCTTCAGTCACCATTTCCCAGACAACCGCCGAGGGATTGATGGCCTTCAACGCCTCGGCCTGAATGATGTGGTGCTGCGTGTTGTCGTGAATTTCGCCTAATATGACGACGTCCGCAGACGTCATCGCAGACACAACGTCGTCGGGTATCAACTCATAGGCATGGCCAGAGTTGGCCATAACCACCAGTACACAAAGCAGAATCGCAAGATGTTTCATGCGATGAAGTGTTGCACCTCACGCGATTGGGCTTCAAGGTTCTTGCGCATTTTCACAAAAGCCGCAGCCTCAAGCTGACGCACGCGCTCCTTGGACAAACTCAGTTCCTGACCAAGACTTTCCAGCGTTCGGGCGGGTTCGCGCAACTTGCGTTCGCGGACAATGAACCTCTCGCGATCATTCAAAGCCTGCATTGCCGTCACCAGCCATTCACGCAACTGCTGGGTATCGTGACTGTTTTCGACCGCCTCCGCGGCTTGTTCGCGCTCATCTTCCAGCGCATCGATCCATTCCCGGCCGTCTTCATCTGCCGATTGAACGGCATTCAACGAGAAATCAGAGCCTGACAGGCGGCCTTCCATCATTTCAACGTCCCGCAGCGGCACGCCTATTTCGGCGGCGATCATCTGATGCAGCTGATGCCGGTCCAGATCCATGCCATCGGTTGCGGCCTCACGCTCTAGTCGGGCTTGCACACGTCGCATGTTGAAAAACAGTGATTTTTGCGAAGATGTGGATCCGGTCCGAACCATGGACCAGTTGCGCATCACATAGTCCTGAATGCTCGCCTTGATCCACCAGACCGCGTAGGTCGAAAACCGCACCCCCCGATCGGGATCAAACTTGTCGGCGGCCTTCATCAAGCCCAGACCTGCCTCTTGGATCAGGTCATTCATCGGCGCGCCATAGCGTTTGAACTTGGCCGCCATTGAAATAGCCAGGCGCATATAGGCTGTGATCAACCGGTGAAGGGCCTGTTCATCGCGGTCATCCCGCCACGCATATGCCAACTTCAATTCTGTTTCCGCATCCAGAAGTTCAGCTTTCATTGCCCTCCGGGACATCGAGAAGTCGTTCGCATTGTCCAGTGCCATTGAAATCTCCCCTTTTCACAGGCGCGGGCCGGGGTTGCTTTGCCGACCTATGAACGATACGCAAAACAAAACCGGGTGGATCACATGGAAGGTAATTATCGTGAGTCCGGATTTAACCTTTGTGTTGGGCGGCGCGGCCTCGGGCAAGTCGGCTTTTGCCGAACATCTTGTTGTTTCATCAGGAAAAAAGAGAGTTTACCTGGCGACATCACAAGTGTTTGATGATGAGATGCGAGGTAAGGTTCAGCGCCATATTTCCCAACGGGGCGAAGGCTGGAAGACGATCGAGGCACCGCTTGACCTTGGCCCGACATTGGCAGATTTGTCCCCGAACTCTGTTTGTCTGATCGACTGCGCCACCATGTGGCTGACCAATCACTTGCTTGCAGAAAACGATCTGGAGCAGGCGCAAAGCGCGCTCTTGCAGTCCCTACGCTTGTGTTCCTCACAGGTCGTCATCGTCTCGAACGAGGTTGGACACGGGATCGTCCCGGACAATGCGCTATCCCGTCGGTTCCGCGAGGCGCAGGGGCGGCTGAACATCGCGTTGGCCGCCGAGGCCGATCTGGTGGTGCAGGTAACGGCCGGATTGCCAATTGTAGTGAAGGGACAACTGGATTGACACGTCTGCATCTTGTGCGTCATGGCCCAACTCATGCCAAAACGATGGTCGGTTGGTCCGACCTTCCCGCCGATCTGAGCGATCGCGCAGCCGTTGCCCGCTTGCATGATCACCTACCCGCCAAGGCACTTGTTGTTTCCTCTGATCTGAGCCGGGCCGCAGATACCGCCTCAGCTATACAGGGCAGCCGCCAGCGATTACCGCATCGATCCGCGCTGCGCGAAATCAATTTCGGCACGTGGGAACTGCGTGCTTTCAAAGAGATCGAGGCCGAAGAGCCCGAGCTTGCATTCGCATATTGGGATAACCCCGGCGACGTACGCCCCCCCAACGGGGAAAGCTGGAACGAGGTTCGCGGACGCGTCAACGCAGCCGTAGACGAACTAATCGCGCGCCACAGCGGGTTCGATATTGTGGTCGTGGCGCATTTTGGCGTGATCCTGACACAGGTCCAAAGGGCGCTGGACGTCGACGCGCAAGAGGCTTTTAGCCATCGCATCGACAACCTTTCGGTTACCGAAATCACGCACAACGGAAAACACTGGTCCGTTGGGCGGATCAATCATCTTCCGTGATGCAACCGCGCACAAATCACCGATTTACTGAACGGGTCTGCCACGCCATCCTTGCCGTATGACTTATGAATTGTTTATCGGAGACCGCCTGTTTTCCAGCTGGTCAATGCGCGGGTGGCTGATGCTTGAGACATTCGGTCTGCCCTATCGATCCCACATGATCGGCCTCTATTCCGGCACTATGGCCGAGGAATTGAAGCCCCTCGCCCCGGCCCGCCTTGTCCCGGCTCTGCGGTTGCCCGACGGCACCGTGGTTGGGGAAAGCCTGGCGATGGCGGAAACCCTTGCCGAGTTTCATCCCGAAGCGGGGCTTTGGCCCAAAGATCCCGCCGCGCGCGCCACCGCGCGATGGCTTTGCGCGGAAATGGTAGCTGGATTTGGCGCATTGCGCGGGCAGTGTCCGATGCAACTCAAACAGTGTTGGCAAGGGTTCGTTCCTTCGTCAGAGACGCGCACCGATCTGGCAAGGATCGAGACCTTGTGGGCTCATGCCCGTGATGTGTCAGGCGCAAATACCGGTCCTTTGTTCGGTCGCTATTCGCTGGCTGACGTGTTCTACACACCAGTCGCAGCGCGGATCATCGGCTACGGCTTGCCCGTGTCTAATGCCAGTCGCGAATACTGTCTTGAGTTGCTGTCAGATGGACCCGTCCGCCAATGGCGTGCGATGGGACTGACGGTCGAATACGACCCGTTTCCCTACCCAATGGATCTGCAATCAAAACCTTGGCCAATCGGCGGCACGTCGCAGGCAAAGGCGGTGAATGGCACGACGTCAATCAATGACACCTGCCCCTATTCCGGCAAAGCCGTTACTGCAGTTCTTGAACTCGACGGCCAACGCTGGGGGTTCTGTAATTCGTTCTGCCGTGACAAAACTGTCGCTGATCCCGGAGCCTGGCCGAAATTCACCGAAATGACCCGCGTTGTTAACGATTCTTAAACCGCGACCGTGGCAGCAACGACCTGTTAACCAAAAAGGTCATTCATGGTTGCCCGCGCCCATACTGTTGCTTTTCAAGGGGTTGATGCCCGCCCGGTCGAGGTGCAATGCGCCGTCTCGCCGGGATTGCCCGCCTTTTCCATCGTAGGATTGCCCGACAAAGCTGTGTCCGAAGCACGGGACCGCGTCCGCAGCGCGTTAAGTTCCATGGCCATCGCATTGCCGTCGAAACGTATCACGATCAACCTGTCACCCGCTGACCTGCCCAAAGAAGGCAGCCATTTCGACCTTCCTATCGCGGTCGCGCTGCTATCTGCGTTAGAGATCATTCCTCGGGACGCCGCCGAAGGGTCGGTGTCGCTGGGCGAACTGTCTCTGGACGGCTCTCTGGTACCTGTTGTTGGCGCCTTGCCTGCCGCAATGACCGCTGCAGCAGAGGACCGCGCTTTGCTTTGCCCGCGCGCGTCAAGCGCCGAGGCTGCTTGGGTCGATGCGACGCAGGTCATCGGGGCTGGGTCTCTTGGGGACGTGGTGCGGCATTTCTCGGGCCAGGCCCCTCTGCCCGCCGCGCAACCCGGCGAAGTTACGCTTGAGCCCAGCGCGAGGGATCTGCGCGACGTCAAAGGGCAAGAGCGCGCCAAACGCGCCTTGGAAATCGCCGCAGCCGGGCGACATCATCTGATCATGACCGGCACGCCCGGATCAGGGAAATCTATGCTGGCTGCTAGGCTGCCCGGAATTTTGCCGCCGCTCACGCCAGCAGAGGCATTGGAAACCTCAATGATCCAATCTCTGTGCGGGCTCTTGGACGAAGGCGGAATCAGTCGCAGCCGCCCGTTTCGCGAACCTCATCACACGGCGTCCATGGCTGCGATCGTTGGTGGCGGCAGGGGGGCAAAGCCGGGCGAGATTTCGCTGGCCCACAACGGCGTCCTGTTCATGGACGAGTTCCCGGAATTTCCGCGCACGGTTCTGGAGACACTACGCCAGCCTATTGAAACTGGAGAGGTCATAGTCGCGCGTGCAAATGCCCATGTGAAATACCCCTGCCGGTTCATGTTGGTCGCGGCGGCCAACCCTTGCAAATGCGGGTACCTGACCGATCCCGGGCGCGCTTGTTCCCGCGCACCTGTTTGCGGAGAGGATTATCTGAGCCGAATCTCCGGACCGCTGATGGACCGGTTTGATTTGCGGATTGAGGTTCCTCCGGTCGGCTTCACTGATCTGAACTTGCCGCCCTCGGGTGACAGTTCCGCCACCGTAGCCGCGCGCGTCGAAAACGCCCGGTCCATTCAGGCAGAGCGGTTTCGCGATGCACCGTCCACCCGTCAAAACTCCGATGTCGAAGGTAAGTTGCTGGATGAAATTGCTGCCCCGGATGCTGAAGGCAAAGACCTGTTGCTGAAGGCAGCTGAGCGATTTGGCTTGTCCGCCCGCGCCTTTCACCGAATCCTGCGTGTGGCGCGTACCATCGCTGATCTGGACGGGGCACCGGATGTCCGGCGCCCTCATATCGCCGAGGCGCTAAGCTTTCGTATCAGCGCCAAGGCCGCATCTTAAAACTTCGCTTCAATCGCTTGCCAAATCTTCTCGGCGACGTTCACGCCGTTGAATCGTTCGAGTTCCTGAATGCCGGTCGGCGAGGTCACGTTGATTTCCGTCAGGTAGTCACCGATCACATCAATTCCGACGAAAACCTGACCTTTTTCTTTCAGCAATGGACCAATTGCGGCACAAATTTCCAAATCGCGCTCAGACAGGCCGATTTTCTCAGGGCGACCGCCAACATGCATATTCGAACGCGTTTCGCCCGCGGCCGGTACGCGGTTGATCGCACCGACTGCGTCACCATCGACCAGAATCACACGCTTATCGCCATTGCTGACATCCGGCAGGAATTTCTGAACAATCAAAGGCTCTCGCGAGAACCCGGTGAACAGCTCATGCAATGAAGTCAGGTTGCGATCATTCGCATCCAGTCGGAAAACTCCTGCACCACCGTTTCCATAAAGCGGTTTGAGGATGACGTCGTCGTGCTTTTCCTTGAACGTCTTGATGGTCTGCAGGTCGCGCGCAATTGTTGTCGGCGGGGTCAATTCCGGGAAATCCAGAACCAGCAGTTTCTCGGGGTAGTTCCGTACCCAGAACGGATCATTCACAACCAACACCTGGCCCTTAAGACGGTCCAGCAGGTGGGTCGATGTGATGTAATGCATGTCAAACGGCGGGTCCTGACGCAGCCAGATCACGTCGAACTCTGCCAGGTCCACTTCATGTTCCGGGCCAAGTTCAGCCGGATTGCCTGCCACGCGCTGAACTTTCATGTCCTGACCGCGCGCGGTGATCCGCCCCTCTTGATATGCCAGTTGATCCGGGCTGTAGAAAAACAGCGAGTGTCCGCGCGCCTGCGCCTCTTCGGCCAGACGGAATGAGCTGTCGGCATTGATATCCACGGCCCCGATCGGGTCCATCTGAAAGGCGATTTTCATGGCGTGTCCCTCAGTTTCACGCCAGATACATGGCCCAGCCACGTCACGGGTTCAATGGGGATCAGGTTAAACCGAAGGCGTTTTCGATAATTTGAACGGCGCCCGAGGCATCCACCAAAGCCGCGTCAAACCGCACATTGGTCAATTGCCCGTCTGGTTCGGTTTCCAGGAATTGGGCCGCAGATGCGCAGATGCGATCCATCTGGCGGCGATTGATCCGGGCGGCGGCTGCATCGAAACTGATGCTTTTCTTAACCTCGACAAAGACAACCCCGCGAGCGTCGCGCGCAATAAGATCGATCTCCCCACCGGCGCCGCGCCAGCGGCGATTTAGGATGGAATAGCCGCGTTGTTCATAATTTGATGCAACCTGCTGCTCCGCAGCCTGCCCGGCATGAAAAGACACCGAACTTCGAACGGATCGTGCGGCCATGTCATCCCTTTCCCAATTTCAGAGCCTTCTGATAGATCGGGCGGCGCGGCAGCTTGTACATCTCTGATACCAGATCGGCCGCGTCGCGAACCGAATGGGTTTCCAAGGCTCGTTTCAACGCCTCTTCTACGTCAGATTCGTTAACAGTATCCGAATGTCCGCGGTCCACGAGCAGAACAATTTCACCTTTGACTGTCTGCCCTTGCAGGTCGGCCGCCAGTTCTTCCAACGTCCCGCGACGAACTTCTTCGAATTTCTTCGTCAGCTCGCGGCACATTGCGGCCTGACGGTCATTGCCCAGCACGGTTGCAAGATCCGACAAGCACGCCGCCACGCGTTTCGGAGATTCGTAAAACACCAATGTGCCCGGCACGTCTCGCAATGCCTCGATCCGCGACCGGCGCGCGCCGGTCGCGTTCGGCAAAAAGCCCGCAAAAAAGAACGCATCTGTCGGCAGCCCGGCCAGTGTCAGCGCCATCAGCGCCGCTGACGGTCCCGGTGCACAGGTCACCGTATGACCGGCCTCGGCAGCCTCCTTCCCCAAATCGTATCCCGGATCGGCAATCAGCGGCATTCCGGCCTCAGATGCATAAGCGACAGACTTCCCGTCCTGCAATGCATCAAGGATTTTCCCGCGCGCGCCTGCGCCGCTGTGATCGTGATAGGCTAGGATTCGCCGCCCATCCAGCGGTACGCCGTGAATCTCCATCAACCGGCGCAAGCTGCGCGTGTCTTCGGCGGCAATGACGTCAGCCGAGGCCAGCACATCCAGCGCTCTGAGCGTGATGTCGCGCGCCGCACCGATCGGAGTGGCAACAAAATACAGGCCCGCGCCCAATCTTACTTTTTGAAAATTCAAAGCTGGACCCTCACAGCGTGACGTTTATTATCGCGGCATAACAGATTGGTGGTACCCCAAGCCGCCGGGACAGGGAGTTTTCATTTAGATGTTTACCGTTTGCAAGCCCGTTCGCAAGCTGGCGAAATCCGCCGCGATCCTGGCAACCGCCGCATTCCTCGCTGCATGTGAGCCCGGCGGCCTTGGTGGAGGCCCATCCATTAACACGTCGAAACCCGTTCCGGTCGCACTATTGGTTCCGGCGGGATCGGGAAATTCGGGCGACGCTCAACTTGCACGGAGCCTTGAGAACGCAGCGCGTCTGGCGATGGCCGATTTGCAGAATGTTACGATAGACCTACGTGTTTACGACACGCGGGGCAGCTCGAACACGGCCGCGACAGTGGCGCAACAAGCCGTCGCGGATGGGGCGAAGATCATCATTGGCCCGGTTTACGCGCAGGCAGCAAACTCGGCAGGTCTCGCTGTGCTAAACAACAAGGTCAACGTGCTGTCCTTCTCGAACAATACCAGCATTGCAGGTGGCAACGTCTTTGTTCTGGGCCCGACCTTTCAGAATACGGCTAACCGTTTGGTCAACTTTGCCGGATCACAAGGCAAAACCAGCATGGTCATCGTCCACAGCAACGATGCAGCCGGGCAGCTTGGTCAATCGGCGATTGCAACTGCGCTTGCCAGCAGCCGCGTAGCGAATGCTGGTACGGTTGGTTATGACCGGTCCCAGCAAGGCGTCATCAACTCGGTTCCGACGATCAAGGCAACCGTGGATGCTGCCGGTGCAGATTCGGTGTTTCTGACAGCGACGACAGCTGGTGCGCTGCCGCTATATTCGCAACTGTTGCCAGAAGCTGGTGTGTCGTCGGCCACCACCCAATTCCTCGGCCTGACGCGCTGGGACATACCGGCACAGACGTTAGAACTGCCAGGTGTTCAAGGGGGCTGGTTCGCCCTGCCCGACCCGGCAAAGGCGCAGGCGTACCGTCAGCGGTATAACAGCACCTATGGTGAGGCTCCGCACCCGATCAGCGGTCTGGCCTATGATGGCATTGCAGCGATTGCGGCTTTGGTCAGCCAAGGAAAATCCGACGCGCTGACCGCATCTGCCCTGACACAAAATGCCGGTTTCCAGGGCGTTGGCGGCATCTTCCGCCTGCGATCAGACGGCACGAATGAACGCGGTCTGGCCGTTGCCACGATCCAGAACAAACAGGTAGTAGTGATTGACTCCGCCCCTCAAAGCTTCTCTGGCGCCGGTTTCTGATCAGCCGGTGCTGACACTCACCCCCAAGGGTGAGCTGATCTGCGCGGCCGATGAAATTTTCGACAGTACCGCCATCCTGGTGCAACTGTCGGAAGCCTTTGAAAATATTCAAGACAATGCCGCGCGGCGGAATGAAACCGTGCGCATCCTACGCGATGCCCAAAAGGCTGGGCGTAAGACCATTGCAGATGCCTTCGCTAAACGCCCCTTTGACGCCAGACCTTTGACCCGGTCCTACACCTATTTGACCGACGGGTTGGTCTGCACAGCGATGCAAGTGGCCAGCACCTATCTACATCCGCTGGCAACCCCGACGCAGGGCGAAAAGATTGCGGTTCTTGCTGTTGGTGGATATGGCCGCGGCGAAATGGCCCCGGCTTCGGACGTCGATCTGCTTTTTTTGACGCCCTACAAGATCACCGCCTGGGCCGAGAGCGTCATCGAGTCCATGCTCTACATGCTTTGGGATCTACGACTGAAGGTTGGCCATTCATCTCGAACGATCAAGGATTGCCTGCGACTGGGCACCGAGGATTTCACCATCCGCACCGCCATGCTCGAGCAACGCTATCTGGCTGGGGACGCGGCTCTTGCCGAAGAACTTGACGACCGTCTGAAAACCGAGCTGTTCAAGGGCAGCGAGCGTCAATTCATCGAGGCTAAGCTGCAGGAACGTGACGAGCGCCACCACAAACAGGGCGAGCGTTACATGGTCGAGCCCAATGTAAAAGAGGGCAAGGGTGGGCTGCGCGATCTTCAATCGCTCTACTGGATTGCAAAGTACATCTATGGCGTTCAGGACGTGGCTGAACTGGTCCCTCTGGGCCTGTTTGAACCCGAGGAATTCAGCACCTTTGTAGAGGCCGAAGAGTTTCTGTGGGCCGTACGCTCTCATCTGCATCTGCTGACCGGTCGTGCGACAGAACAACTGACCTTCGACCTGCAGGTCGAAGTTGCCGACCGTATGGGTTATGAAGACAGGGCCGGGCGACGGGCTGTTGAAGTGTTCATGCAACGCTATTTCCGCGAGGCAACTCGCGTTGGTGAACTGACCCGGATCTTCCTGACCAAACTCGAAGCGTCACACGTGAAAGGTGCCGCCCTACTGGAACGCATCTTTCGGCGTCGACCGCGTGTCAAAGCAGGGTACAAGGTCGTTCACGGTCGCTTGGATGTAGCGGACGCCAAGAAGTTTCTGTCCGACAAACTGAACCTTCTGCGTCTGTTCGAGGAAGGTCTTCGCACTGGCATGCTGATCCACCCGGATGCGATGCGGCTGGTGACAGCCAACCTAAACCTCATCGACGACGACATGCGCCAAAACAAAGAGGCGCAGCGCATTTTTCTGGACCTGATGCTGAAACACGGCAACCCGGAACGCGCGCTGCGCCGTATGAACGAATTGGGAGTATTGTCGGCGTTTTTGCCAGAGTTCGAACACATCGTGGCGATGATGCAGTTCAACATGTATCACAGCTATACAGTGGACGAGCACACGATCCAGACCATCGTCAACCTGGCTCAGATTGAACGCGGTGAACTGGTCGAGTCATTACCGCTGGCCTCATCGATCCTGAAACGCGGGGTTAATCGCAAGGTTCTCTACGTAGCGTTGCTGCTGCACGATATCGCCAAGGGGCGCCCCGAGGATCATTCCATTCTGGGTGCTCAGATCGCGCGCAAGGTTGCTCCACGCTTGGGTCTGAACAAATCGGACTCAGAAACCGTGGAATGGCTGGTGCGATATCACCTGTTGATGTCGGACATGGCGCAGAAACGCGACATCTCGGACCCGCGCACCGTGCGCGATTTTGCCAAGGCGGTGAAGACAGTCAAACGGTTGGATCTGCTCACGGTTCTGACCGTGTGTGACATTCGCGGTGTTGGACCCAACACCTGGAACAACTGGAAGGCCACCCTGCTGCGCGCCTTGCACGCTGAAACCAAACGGGCGCTTGAAACCGGTATGGAAGACCTGAACCGGGCCAACCGTGGCGCCGAAGCCAAAAAGGCGCTGCGTTCGGCGCTTGACGATTGGTCGAAGGCTGACCTGAAGGCCGAAACAGGACGACACTATGCGCCCTATTGGCAGGGCCTGAACCTGTCTACACATATTGAGTTCGCGAAAATGCTACGCGCTCTGGAACACAGCGGCGACCCCGGCGCGATGGAAATTCACCTGCATCCGGATGACGATCGCGACGCCACCCGCGCGTGTTTTGCCATGGCAGACCATCCGGGGATTTTCGCCCGCATCGCCGGGGCGCTTGCGCTGGTTGGGGCCAACGTGGTCGACGCCCGTAGCTATACCACCAAGGACGGGTACGTCACCGATGCGTTCTGGATTCAGGATGCCGAGGGCCACCCATTTGAGGCCAGCCGTTTGCCGCGACTGACACAGATGATCCAAAAGACGCTCAAAGGCGAAGTCGTAGCGCGTGACGCTCTGAAATCGCGCGACAAGATCAAAAAACGCGAACGCGCCTTCAATGTGCCGACCCATATCATCTTCGATAATGACGGGTCCGAGATCTACACCATCATCGAGGTTGATACCCGCGACCGTCCAGGCCTGTTGTATGACCTGACAAGAACGCTGGCTGCGGCCAATGTCTATATCGCCAACGCCGTGATCGCGACCTATGGCGAACAGGTTGTCGATACCTTTTACGTCAAGGACATGTTCGGCCTGAAATACCATTCCGAAAGCAAGCAACGCGGTCTTGAGACCAAGCTGCGCAAAGCCATCACTGAAGGTGCGGAGCGCGCGATCTCATGAAACAAATCCGGTTGTTTTCAGGCCTGTTCACGGTCGGATTCTGGACTCTGGCCAGTCGAATTTTGGGATTTCTCCGAGAGATTCTGCTAACCGCCTATATCGGGCCTGGTCCGGTGATGGACGCCTTTGTTGCCGCTTTCCGCCTGCCCAACATGTTTCGTCGTTTCTTTGCCGAAGGTGCCTTCAACGCCGCCTTTGTACCGATGTTCTCGAAACGGTTGGAGGGCGAAGAAGACGCCGAAGGGTTTGCTCAGGATGCCTTCAACCTGCTGACGGCGGCTGTTTTGGCACTGGTTGGATTGGCGATGGTATTCATGCCTGGACTTGTTTGGCTGACCGCCGAAGGGTTCTATGGCGATGAACGCTTCGACATGGCTGTCGACTACGGTTACGTCGTTTTTCCCTATATCCTGTTCATGTCGCTGGCCGCGCTGTTTTCCGGCGTTCTGAATGCCACCGGTCGGTTCGCGGCTGCCGCTGCCGCGCCTGTCTTACTCAATATCTTTGCCTGTACTGCTTTGATCGCAGGCGCGCTGTCTGGCGGCGACGTAATCTGGTGGCTGATCACGGTCATTCCGCTGGCAGGGGTCGCGCAACTGGCGCTGGTTTGGGTGGCGACAGAACGAGCAGGTATTCGCATCCGTCCCGGATTGCCCAAGCTCAGCCCGGAAATGCGACGCATGGTTCGCATTGCAGTGCCCGCCGCTTTGGCGATGGGCGTCACGCAGGTCAATCTGGTGGTTGGCCAGTTGGTCGCGTCCAAAACTGAAAAGGCTGTCAGTTGGCTGTTCGCAGCGGATCGGCTGTATCAATTGCCATTGGGCGTGGTCGGTATTGCGGTGGGGATCGTCCTGCTCCCAGATCTGTCCCGCCGCTTACGGGCCGGGGACAAGGGCGGGGCGCGCAATGCCTATTCCCGCGCCGGAGAGTTCACACTGCTGCTGACCCTGCCGTCCACAGTTGCCTTTCTGATCATTCCAATACCTCTGGTGTCGGTCCTGTTCGAACGCGGCCAATTCAGCCCCGAGGACACGGCAGCCACTGCCTTGGCCGTAGCTATCTATGGCGTCGGCCTGCCCGCTTTCATGCTGCAAAAGCTGCTGCAGCCCTTGTTCTTCGCGCGCGAAGACACCCGCTCTCCGTTTCGCTATGCCGTAGTTGCGATGGTAATCAATGCCGGGCTGGCCTTTGGTCTTTACCCGTTGGTGGGGTGGATCGCACCGGCGATCGCGGCTTCGGCTGCCGGTTGGGCGATGGTTGCCTTGTTGGCGATTGGAGCGCGCCGTTTCGGCGATGAAGCACGGTTTGACGATCGGTTCAAACGACGTGCCTGGCGCGTCGTCGCGGCATCGCTGGGTATGGGCGTTGTGCTTTTCGCCGCCCTTCATATTTTTGGCTGGACCTTCCAAGTACCCGGATGGCGTTATCTGGCGCTGCTGGTCCTAATCATAGTTGCAGCTGCCGCCTATTTCTTACTCGGTCACCTCTTCAAAGCGTTCGAGCTGTCCGAATTCAGAAAAGCGCTGCGTCGGTCCTGATCAGTCGCGGCGAATACGTCCCACGATCCGCGCCCATCCGCCCGGTGCCAGGAAAAACGATAGACCAAATCCGGTGGCAAACCCGCCCAGATCGGCAACCCAATCGGACGTGCCGCCAAACAAAAGTCCGAACACCAGCTGGATGCCCATCAAAACCGCGATCAGGCTGAAGGCCCGGGATTGGTTTTCGCCAACCAGTGACAACTTGCGCCACAGCAGCCATGTGAACGCGCCGATCAGACCGTAAACCGGCGGGAACCCTCCGACCAGCGGATAGGCGGGATTTAGCAATAACCCATAGACCAACGCGCCACCGATACCGGACAAAACGAAAATGATCAGCATTTGAAAACCGCCGAACACTTCGGCTACCATTTTGCCCATGGCCAGAACGAAGACGCTGACAAAAACCGCCTGGGTAAAACTGCCCGATACGAACGGATAGGTCACGAAACGGATCACATGTTCAAACGGCCAACGGCCATTCTCGATCATCCAGTGAAAGATATCCGGGGAAAAGGTGTAACTCTGCAGGGCATCCAACCGCCAACCTACCGCTGATGGCCCACCCACAAGACCACGTGCACCCAGCGTAAACGCCAATTCGATCCCCATGATGAACAGGACCAACGCCACCACAACGGGCGGCAGAGGGTTTACTGCGGGTGTATAATGCTCACTGCTCATTGGGCTGGCCTTTCGCGGCTGTTGACGTCCCTTGACCTCATGGGTAAGCGACGGGGGCTGATTTTTCCAGACGGGAGTTCCCTTCGATGACCGAAACCAAGTTCACGCCGCGCGTGTTTTCCGGCATCCAGCCTTCGGGAAACCTGCACCTTGGCAACTACCTGGGTGCACTCAAGCGTTTTGTGGATATGCAGGGCGAAGATTTCGAGACCATCTATTGTATGGTCGACCTGCACGCGATCACCGTCTGGCAAGACCCGGCCCGTCTGCGCGAAAAGACCCGTGAGGTCTGCGCCGGATTTATTGCTGCCGGTCTGGACCCCGAAAAGTCCATCCTGTTCAACCAAAGTCAGGTGGCCGAGCACACGCAGCTGGCTTGGATCTTCAATTGTATCGCCCGGATGGGCTGGATGCAGCGGATGACTCAGTTCAAGGACAAGGCGGGCAAGAACGCTCAGAACGCCTCGCTGGGTTTGTTTGCCTATCCGGCGCTGATGGCGGCGGATATCCTGACCTACCACGCGACACATGTCCCGGTGGGCGAAGACCAGAAACAGCATCTGGAACTGACCCGCGACATCGCCATCAAGTTCAACCATGACTACGGCGTGGATTTCTTCCCGGTGACCGAACCGGTCATCGGCGGCCCCGCGCCACGTGTGATGAACCTGCGTGATGGCTCGCGGAAGATGTCATCTTCGGACCCGTCCGACATGACCCGGATCAATATGACCGACGATGCCGACGCGATCGCCAAGAAAATCCGCAAGGCCAAGACTGACCCGGATGCGCTGCCTTCAGAAACCGATGGTCTGTCCGAACGCCCCGAGGCCCGCAATCTGGTCAACATCTACGCCGCGCTCAGCGATCAAACGGCGGAACAGGTTCTGGCCGAAGTCGGCGGCAAGCAATTCGGTGAATTCAAACCGATGCTCGCTGAGTTGGCGGTCGCCAAACTGTCGCCGATCTCAACCGAGATGGCGCGTCTGATGGGTGAAGAGGCCGAGATTGACCGGATTCTCGCACGCGGCGCGGAAAAGGCGCGGGCGATAGCGGCCCCGATCCTGCAACAGACCTACGACATCGTGGGTATGGTTGGCGCAAAACAAGGCTGATTGCGCTGGACCTTCCCGTGACGCCTTCCTAGGTTGCCCCAAGGGCAAAGGAGGGCGTCATGGCAGTCGGCAAAAATATCCGCACCTATTTTGATGGTCAGTGGCACAACGGGGACGCCCCGATCATGCGGGCGGCAGACCATGGCGCTTGGCTGGGATCTTCGGTCTTTGACGGCGCGCGATTTTTTGACGGGCTTACCCCGGATCTGGTTGCCCATTGCGAACGGGTCAACCGCTCGGCCGAGGCGCTTTTGCTGACTCCTACCGTGACGACCGAACAGATGGTCGAGATCGTCCGCGAAGGGCTGGATGGCCATGCCAAAGGTTCCGCCGTCTATATTCGACCGATGTATTGGGGCATCGACGGTGATGCCACGGCCATTGTGCCTCAGCAGGACAGCACCGGCTTTGCTATCTGTCTGGAAGAGATACCAATGGCACCGGAAACTGCTTCGGTCACGCTGACCACCACGCGATTCCGCCGACCGGTTCTGGAATCAGCCGTTGTGAATGCCAAAGCCGGATGCCTGTATCCCAACAACGCCCGAATGTTGAAAGAGGCCAAGTCCAAAGGGTTCTCGAACGCACTGGTTGCGGACGCCTTGGGTCATGTGGCGGAAACCGCCACCGCAAACATCTTCATGGTTCGCGATGGCGAGGTCTTCACCCCTACGCCCAATGGAACTTTTCTGGCCGGAATCACCCGAGCGCGACATATCAAAAACCTGCGCGCCGACGGCGTGACGGTCCACGAATCCGTCCTCAGCTTTGAAGATTTTCATAAGGCGGACGAGGTGTTTATGACCGGTAACATGAACAAAATAACCCCCGTCACGGCGTTGGAGGACACTCAATATCAGGTCGGACCGATTGCACGCCGCGCGCGCGCGCTCTATTGGGACTGGGCTGCAAGCACTCGGTAGTCATACGCCGTGTTGCCAGCCCGCATTTGGTCGGGCATGATCCCCCTAAATACACGAGGACACCCATGCGTAAGTTTCTAGTCATTCTGGATGACAGCCGCGAATGCCTTAACGCGATGCGTTTCGCTGCAATGCGTGCAGCCCATACCGGTGGAGGGGTAACGATCCTGTCCGTCATCCCACCCGATGAGTTCAATCACTGGATCGGTGTGGCCGAAACCATGCGCGAAGAGGCGCGCGAACGCATCCATGCACATTACGAAGTTTTCGCCAAATGGATGCGCGACAAACAAGGGATCGACCCCGAGTTGTCCATTCGTGAAGGCGAACCCGTCCCTCAGATAATCGAACATGTCCAGTCAGACCCGGACATCGGCGTTCTGGTCCTGGGTGCTGGCATCGAAAAGAAAGGGCCCGGTCCACTGGTGACGCAGCTGACCAAAAACTCGGGCAGCCTGCCGATTCCGATCACAATTGTGCCCGGCGACCTGAGCAAGGAAAAGCTGGAAGCCATCACCTGAGGCCACCCAATGCAAAGCCGCATCCAGTTCTGGTTCGAATTCGCATCGACCTATTCCTACCTCAGCGCCATGCGAATCGAACAGGCTGCGGCACAGCATAACGTCGCCGTAGAATGGCATCCCTTTCTTCTGGGGCCCATTTTCGCGGCGCAGGGTTGGGATAATTCTCCGTTTAACATTTACCCGGCCAAAGGGCGCTATATGTGGCGCGATATGGAGCGTTTGACGGCGCAGCGCGGCCTGCCCTTCCGGCGGCCGGACCCGTTTCCGCAAAACGGCCTGAAGGCTGCGCGCCTCACGCTGGCTATTGAAGATCAGACCCATAGGGCGCGATTTGTTCGGGCGGTCTATAAAGCCGAATTCGCACAAGGTCAGAATGTGTCGGACGATGCAGTTCTGGTTGATTGCCTGAAATCCGCCGGTTTGCCTGACGACCTTTTGGACAGAACCCGAGACCCCGAGATCAAGTCAGCTCTGATCGAGCAGACCAAAACCGCACAGGCCAAAGGGCTGTTCGGTGCGCCGAGTTTTCTGGTCGGCGACGAACTATACTGGGGAGATGATCGGTTGGATGATGCGATCCGGTTGGCGGCCAACATTTAGAATCGTTCCAAATCTTGACTTATCCGGCCCGGACCCGCATATCAGAAGCAACTGAAACGGAGCCGTGACATGTTCATCCAGACCGAATCCACGCCGAACCCTGCTACCTTGAAATTTCTGCCCGGCCAAACCGTGCTGGAAGCAGGCACTGCGGATTTCCCATCGGCTGAAGCCGGTGAAAAATCACCTTTGGCAAAACGGATTTTTGCGGTTAGCGGAGTAACGGGTGTATTCCTCGGCAATGACTTCGTGACCGTCACCAAGTCCGATGATGTCCAATGGGATCACATCAAGCCTGCGATTCTGGGTGCGGTGATGGAGCATTATCAATCCGGCCAACCGGTCATCGGCGCTGGTGAAACAGCCGCATCGGGCCATGCAGAGCACACCGGCGAGGATGCAGAAGTAGTTAATCAAATCAAAGACTTGCTGGATAGCCGCGTCCGTCCGGCAGTTGCTCAGGATGGCGGCGACATCACGTTCCACGGGTTTGACCGGGGCGTTGTCTACCTGCACATGCAGGGTGCTTGCGCGGGCTGCCCGTCTTCGACCCTGACGTTGAAGATGGGTATCGAAAACCTGCTGCGCCACTACATCCCCGAAGTGACCGAGGTTCGTCCTGTTGCCGTCTGACCCCATTATTTTGGCGTTTGATACATCGGCCGCGCATTGCGCGGCCGCTTTGTTGTGCGGCAACCGGATCGTGACTTCGCGCATCGAAGCCATGTCGCGCGGTCAAGCCGAACGTCTGATGCCGTTGCTGGAAGAAGTTCTGGCCGATGCCGGATATGGGTGGAAAGACCTGTCCGCGATCGGTGTCGGCGTTGGACCCGGAAACTTTACCGGCATCCGAATCTCGGTTTCTGCGGCGCGCGGCCTAGCCCTAGGGCTTGGCGTTCCAGCGGTAGGCGTGTCCGGGTTCGACGCTTTGGCCGAAATGCCTACGGACGCCCTGCCTGCGATCCGCGCCCCGCGTGATCAGGTTTACGTGGCGTTGCCGGACCAAGGTCCGATGCTAATGCCTCAAACTGAGGCAGAATCACTTGGTCCCCTGATCCTGAATGACGACGCCGATGCACAGGTTCGCGCTATTGCCCGGGTCGCCGGGCAAAGGTGGCAAACCGAAACTGCGCAGCCAGCGCCACTCTATGTTCGGCCTGCGGATGCGGCCCCTTCCAAAGACACACCCCCGGTTTTGCTGGACTGATGAGCCCCGAGGAACTTGCCAAAACACACGCGGCAGCATTTACCCAGTCACGGTCGTGGGCTGCGGTCGAATTTGCGGATCTTCTGAACAATCGGTTCATACATATCGTTGGAAATACTCAATCTTTTTCGCTGTTCCAGGTGATCGGCGATGAGGCTGAATTGCTGACAATCGCCACGCATCCGGACGTTCAGCGGCAGGGCCTGGCCCGAGCGTGCATGCAAGAGTGGCATTCCAAAGCAAAGGCTTTGGGCGCGACGCGCGCTTTCCTGGACGTCGCTGCGGATAACCTGCCCGCCATCGCGCTGTATGAACACAGCGGTTATCGCGCCTGTGGTTTGCGCAAGGGGTATTACCTGCGCGAAAACAATCAGAAAGTCGATGCTATCGTGATGGAATCCGCGCTGGATTGACCGCTTAAGACATATTTTTTCGACCAAATGGTCAAAAATCTGTTGACCACGGCGGTTGCAAACGTCCTTAATTCCCGCCATCACAACAGTTATGCTCGCTCACAGTGGGTGAACGGGGCTATCTTCGCCCCGACCGATAATAACAAACGGGAGTATAAAATGACCCTGATGAAATCCTTGATGGGTGCCACCGCCGCAGTCGCACTTACGGCTGGCGCTGCGCTGGCAGATCCTGCCCTGATCTTTGATCTCGGCGGCAAGTTCGACAAATCGTTTAACGAAGCCGCCCACAATGGCGCGTCGCGTTGGGCCGAAGAAACAGGCGGCACCTACAACGAGATCGAAATCCAGTCCGAAGCACAGCGCGAGCAAGCTCTGCGCCGTTTCGCTGAATCCGGCTCAAACCCAATCATCACGATGGGATTTGGTATGGCAGATCCGCTGTCCGCCGTGGCTGCTGACTACCCAGACACCAAATTTGTTGCGGTTGACGTCAACTGGCTGGACATCCCCAACATCCGTCAAATCGGTTTTGCCGAGCATGAGGGATCATATCTGGTTGGCATGATGGCCGCGATGGCATCGGAATCCGGCACCGTTGGCTTTATCGGTGGCATGGATATCCCGCTGATCCGCCACTTTGGCTGCGGTTATGCGCAGGGTGCCAAGGCGGTAAACCCTGACATCAATGTTGTTGCCAACATGACCGGTACCACCCCGGCAGCATGGAACGACCCGGTGAAGGGTTCGGAACTGACCAAAGCACAAATCAGCCAGGGCGCTGATGTGATCTATGCGGCCGCTGGCGGCACCGGTGTTGGCGTACTGCAGACCGCGGCAGACGAAGGCATCCTGTCGATCGGCGTGGACAGCAACCAGAACCACCTGCACCCGGGTAAGGTTCTGACCTCGATGCTGAAACGCGTTGATGTTGCCGTTTATGACGCGATGTCAGCGGGCGAAGGCCTGGAAACCGGCGTGTTCCAGATGGGTCTGGCCGAAGAAGGTGTTGGCGTCGCCATGGATGACAACAACGCACCTCTGGTCTCGGACGAGATGAAAGGCGCAGTCGACAAAGCGCGGCAGGACATCATCGACGGTAACGTCTCTGTTGTCAGCTACTATGAGAACGACAGCTGCCCGGCACTTCAGTTCTGATATCGCGCAAGGCGGGGGTACAACCTCCGCCTTGCCCCCCGACTCTGCCGCGTATGACACCGCGGCCCTTTCGGCAATTGAGGACAAGACATGACCGTCCCCGCCATTGAGCTCAAAGGGATATCCAAAGCCTTTGGGCCGGTTCAGGCCAATAAAGACATTTCCATCAGCGTCGCCCCCGGTACGATCCATGGGATCATCGGTGAAAACGGTGCGGGCAAATCCACGCTGATGAGCATCCTCTACGGCTTTTACAAAGCCGATAAAGGTGAAATCTGGATTAACGGCAACAAGACCGACATCCCTGACAGCCAGGCGGCCATTGCTGCCGGGATCGGGATGGTATTCCAGCATTTCAAACTGGTTGAGAATTTCACCGTTCTGGAAAACATCGTTCTCGGTGCCGAGGATGGCGGGCTGCTGGCCCCGTCCTTGACCAAAGCGCGCAAAGAACTGAAAGCGCTGGAAGAGGAATACGAGCTGTTCGTTGATCCCGACAAGCGCATCGACGAGATTGGCGTCGGAATGCAGCAAAGGGTTGAGATCCTGAAGGCCCTGTACCGCAAGGCCGAAATTCTGATTCTGGACGAACCCACCGGGGTTCTGACCCCGTCCGAGGCTGACCAGCTTTTCCGCATCCTTGACCGCCTACGGGCCGAAGGGAAGACGATCATCGTGATCACGCACAAGCTGCGCGAAATCATGGAAAACACCGATACGGTTTCGGTCATGCGTCGCGGTCAGATGACGGCGACGGTGAAAACAGCCGACACAAGCCCCGAGGAACTGGCCGAGCTGATGGTGGGCCGCAAAGTGCTGCTGCAGGTCGACAAAGTGCCTGCGCAACCCGGAAAGCCCGTTCTGGAAATTGAAAAGCTCAGCGTTTTCGATTCGGCCGGGGTCGAACGGGTCAAGGGTATCGACCTGACCGTTCGGGCTGGTGAAATCGTCGGTATCGCTGGCGTGGCCGGAAATGGCCAATCGGAGCTTCTGGAAGTTCTGGGTGGCATGCGTCCGGGTCAGGGTTCGATCAAACTGAACGGTGCCCCGCTGGCGCTTAGCGGTCCGGGATCGGACGGTCAGGCCCGTCGCGCCCAGCATATTGCGCATGTTCCCGAAGACCGTCAGCGCGAAGGTCTTGTGATGGACTTCCACGCTTGGGAAAACGTGGCCTTTGGCTATCACCGTGATCCTGCCTATCAGAGCGGGATTTTCATGAACAACGCCGCTCTGCGCGCCGATACCGAGCGCAAGATCGAGAAATTCGACGTCCGGCCACCTGATGCGTGGCTTACAGCCAAAAGCTTCTCGGGCGGGAACCAACAAAAGATTGTTGTCGCGCGCGAAATTGAACGGAACCCGGATCTTCTATTGGTGGGGCAACCAACCCGCGGCGTCGACATCGGCGCGATCGAGTTCATTCACAAGCAAATCGTCGCGCTGCGCGATCAGGGTAAAGCAATCCTGCTCGTCTCGGTCGAGTTGGAAGAAATCTTCTCGCTATCGGATCGCATCGCTGTGATGTTTGACGGACATGTCATGGGCGAAAGACTGCCCCATGAAACAGATGAAAAAGAACTTGGCCTGTTGATGGCCGGCGTTGCGGGAGAGGCCGCGTAACATGGAAAAGATGCCCAAATGGGCCGATGTGGTGCTGATCCCGCTGATCAGTCTGATATTGGCCGCAATCTTGTCCGCCTTGGTCATTCTGGCCATCGGTGAAAACCCGATCGAAGCGGTGAAACTGATGGTGACCGGTGCGCTCGGGTCGACGTACGGTTGGGGGTATACGCTGTATTATGCCACCAACTTTATGTTCACAGGGTTGGCTGTGGCCGTCGCCTTCCACGCCCGGCTGTTCAACATCGGGGGCGAAGGTCAGGCTATGCTGGGCGGGCTGGGCGTTGCCATGGTATGCCTTTACATCCCGTGGCCGCATTGGAGCATTGCGCTATTGGCGGCCTGCGCAGGTTCGATGCTGTTTGGCGCGGCATGGGCCGCCATTCCGGCCTATCTACAAGCCAAGCGTGGCAGTCACATCGTGATCACAACGATCATGTTTAACTTTATTGCGGCGGCATTCCTGAACTACGTGTTGGTCAATCTTATGCGACCACCGGGCGCGCAAGACCCCTCATCTGCGCGTTTCCCCGAGACCGTTCACCTGCCCACATTTCAGTCGATGTTCTCAACCGCCGAAAACGTGGTGTTTAAAGGGACCCCTGTTAATATCACGTTCTTCATTGCGGTTTTGGCCTGTTTTGTCGTCTGGGCACTGATCTGGCGGACAAGGTTGGGCTATGAAATCCGATCTTACGGCAAAACCGAAACCGGCGCCGTCTACGCAGGCATTTCACCTGTGCGGATCACGATCATAGCGATGCTGATTTCAGGCGCGCTGGCGGGGCTGATGGCGATCAACAACGTGATGGGCGAGGCAGAGCGCTTGGTCTTGAACGCGACCGAAGGCGCGGGTTTCATCGGCATCGCCGTGGCCCTCATGGGCCGGTCGCACCCGTTTGGTGTATTCCTAGCGGCGATCCTGTTCGGGTTTCTCTATCAGGGCGGTGCAGAATTGGCTTTCTGGACGTCGATCCCGCGCGAACTGATCGTAGTCATTCAGGCCCTGGTGATCCTGTTCACCGGAGCATTGGACAACATGGTCCGGATGCCGCTTGAAAAGCTGTTCCTGAGCCTGCGGAAGGGAGCGCAGTGATGGAGTTCTTCATTACCTTCATCCAGGTCCTGGATTCGACCATCCGTCTGGCCACACCGCTATTGCTGGCTTGTCTGGCTGGGCTCTATTCCGAACGTGCAGGCATTTTCGACATCGGTCTGGAAGGCAAGATGCTGATGGCCGCCTTCTTCTCGGCAGCCGTCGCGGCCGTGACCGGATCAGTCTGGTTGGGCCTGCTGGCGGGGATCGCCTCTTCTCTCGTTCTTTCCGGGCTTCACGGTTTGGCCTCGATCACCTTCCGGGGCAACCAATTGATATCCGGGGTCGCAATCAACTTTCTTGCGGCAGGTATGACGGTTCTTGTCGCGCAAAGCTGGTTCGAACAGGGCGGGCGCACGCCTTCGTTGTTTGGCGGCGGTCGTTTCACACCGATCAACTTCCCCTTTGCCGAATTGCTGAGCGGGGTGCCGATCATCGGGCCGATCTATTCCGAGTTGCTCTCGGGCCATTCGATCCTGGTCTATGTCGCGTTCCTGATGGTGCCGGCAACATGGTGGATACTGTATCGCACACGGTTCGGATTGCGCCTGCGAGCTGTGGGTGAAAACCCCGCTGCCGTCGACACGGCCGGTGTTTCGGTCGTTGGCCTGCGCTATGCCGCTGTCGCCATCTGTGGTGTGCTGTGTGGCATCGCCGGGGCCTATCTGGCCACTGCGTTGCAGGCCGGGTTCGTTAAGGACATGACTGCAGGCCGTGGGTTCATCGCGCTGGCTGCGCTGATCTTTGCGAAATGGCGCCCCTGGCATGCAATGGGCGCCTGCCTGTTGTTCGGATTGTTGCAGGCCATCGCGCTGCGGTTCCAGAACATCGATCTGGGCGGCGTGGTCATCCCTGTGCAGGCGATGGACGCCCTGCCCTACGTCCTTACCGTCGTTATTCTGGCCGGGTTTGTCGGTAAAGCGGTTCCGCCGCGCGCCGGTGGTGAGCCTTACGTGAAAGAGCGCTGATAAGTCCAGTTTCGGACTCAGTTCAGTCCTGTTCGCTGCAGAGCGGCATGCGGAGTTGATTTTGCATGCCGCAACCGTTCTAAAGGGGTATGCATGTGTCGCCAATCATACCCCACGACTCGGAATCCACCCGAACCGTGTATTTGGGAACGCATGAACGCCTCAACACTGAGGAAAACCAGACATTTAGCCGTATCAGGCTGCTGGCATGACGCCCAGCGATCCGACTTCCGCCATGTGGCCACGGGGCACTGCCGCCGCGCGTCGCATTAAACCTACACCACTTTGCCTTGAGGCGACCCTGATCACCCTCTGTGATCCGCCGACCCTCATCCAGTAGCTCGATATGCAAATTTACCTTCCTATCGCCGAAGTTTCTGTCAACGCGTTCCTTCTATTGGGGCTTGGGGGGATGGTCGGCATTCTTTCGGGCATGTTCGGTGTCGGCGGAGGTTTCCTGATGACACCCCTGCTGTTCTTCATCGGCATTCCGCCCGCCGTTGCAGTTGCAACCGAGGCCAACCAGATTGTTGCCTCTTCCTTCTCTGGGGTTCTGGCGCATTTTCGACGAAAAACAGTCGACCTAAGAATGGGGACCGTCCTATTGATGGGCGGCTTAACGGGTGCCGCACTTGGGGTGGTGATATTCAACTACCTCAAAAGCCTCGGGCAGGTCGATCTGCTTGTGACGTTGTGCTACGTCGTGTTCCTTGGCGTCGTGGGCGGTTTGATGTTCATCGAAAGCCTGAACGCGCTCCGTAAATCCAAGAAAGGCGTGTCCGCACCCCCCAAACGTCGTCAGCGCGGATGGGTGCATGCGATGCCGTTCAAAATGCGGTTCCGGACTTCGGGCCTGTATATCTCGGTCATTCCGCCTGCGCTGGTTGGCCTGTTCGTTGGCGTTCTGTCGGCCATTATGGGCGTTGGCGGCGGGTTCATCATGGTGCCTGCGATGATTTACCTGTTGGGAATGCCCACCAAGGTCGTGGTCGGAACATCCCTGTTCCAGATCATCTTTGTCACCGCCTTTACGACCATGCTGCATGCCACCACCAACTTTACAGTTGATGTCGTTCTCGCTGTATTGCTTCTGGTTGGCGGCGTCATCGGCGCACAGATCGGCACGGTGATCGGCGCCCGCATGCCTGCCGAGCAGTTGCGCGTGTTGCTCGCAGCCCTTGTTCTTGTGGTCTGCGGAAAACTGGCGCTGGATCTGCTGCTTGAACCATCCGAGCTCTATTCGCTTGGCACCGGCGGAGGGCACTGATCATGCTGAAACGCTTGCTTGTTGCGCTGGCTCTTTGCGCCAGCCCCGCCCTGGCCGTTGAGGAAGAGGTCGTTCTGGGCCTCAGCCAGGATCGCGTGGCCATCACCGCCAATTTCGACGGCTCTGAGATCCTGGTCTTTGGCGCGGTCAAACGCGAGGCTCCCATTCCGTCAGGACCACCGCTGGAAGTGATTGTCGCAGTGTCCGGCCCATCCAGTCCTGTCACAGTTCGGCGTAAAGAGCGCAAGCTTGGAATCTGGGTCAATACTGACAGTGTCCTCGTAGACGAAGCCCCCAGCTTTTATGCGGTTGCGACCAGCGCGCCCTTGAATGAGATTCTGTCAGAT
Source organism: Ruegeria sp. CDSB117 (assembly GCF_059611005.1). Taxonomy (NCBI): domain Bacteria; kingdom Pseudomonadati; phylum Pseudomonadota; class Alphaproteobacteria; order Rhodobacterales; family Roseobacteraceae; genus Ruegeria; species Ruegeria sp. CDSB117. The sequence goes on along the minus strand of NZ_JBXWOS010000004.1, from coordinate 129,594 downwards.
ACCGAAGACCTGCGATACAGCGTATCAATCGAACGTGCCATCCGGTCTGTTGGTGCTGCGATGAACATCCGCGGCGCGCAGGAATTCGCGGACGCTGTTATTCGTATCCGCGAGCACGAAAGTCTGTATTCCATTCGCGAAGACACGGTGGCCGTTGATGAACAAACCCTGTTCCGTACCTCAATCGAAATGCCAGCGGACTTGACGGAAGGCGACTATGTTGCGCGCATCTTCCTAACCCGCGGCGGCCAGGTTGTTTCACAATTTGAAACCACCATCGACGTGCGCAAAGTGGGGTTGGAGCGGTTTTTGTACAACATGTCCCGTCAGCAACCGGTCTGGTACGGCTTGATGTCTTTGGTCATTGCCATAGCGGCGGGTTGGGGTGCGTCAACCGCGTTCCGCCTATTGCGCGAGTAACTGACCGTTACCCGCGTCCGATGTAGGGCATCGTCGTGGCCATCACGGTCATGAACTGCACGTTTGCCTCAAGCGGCAGGTTTGCCATGTGCAAGACGGACCGCGCTGCATCTTCGACGGCCATTGTTGGGTCGGGCTGCTGCCCGTCGGCAATGGCCGCCTCGACCAGGCCCTGCACCATCTGTGTTCGCGCATTGCCGATATCGATCTGCCCACAAGCGATATTGAAGCCCCGCCCATCCAAAGACAGGCTGCGGGTCAGGCCCGATATGGCGTGTTTTGTCGCCGAGTAATGCACCGAGTTGGGGCGCGGCACATGGGCGGCAATTGAACCGTTATTGATGATGCGCCCGCCTTGCGGCGATTGGTGACGCATGATCCGAAACGCCTCACGGGCGCACAGAAACATGCCGTTCAGGTTGACGGCGACGCTTTGGTACCAATCGTCCAACGCGATCTCGTCAATCGTTCCCCCCGGCGCGAAAATTCCCGCGTTGTTGAACAGCACATCCAAATGGCCCGCCTTACCCTGAAACTCTCCAAAGGCGGCCTCGATGGCTTGTGCATCGGTGACATCCGCGATCAATGGAATTGCGTTTGCGTGCTCTGCAGCCATTTGGTTCAGCTTGCCAGCACTGCGCGCCAATAGACCAACCGTCCATCCTTGGGCCAGAAACAATTCAGCAGTGGCGCGCCCTATGCCAGAACTTGCGCCGGTCACAATAATGGATGTCATGTCTCTTCTGCCTCCAATGTCAGCGAGGCCGCGGGGACAGCGCGCAGGTCGTCCACACGCAGCGGATAGGTCGGCTTGGCAAGCCGGTTGCGCACGACCCAGATCAGCCTTTCTTGCGCGCGTGTGATGGCCACATAGGCCAGGCGTTTCCACAGCGGCTGTCCAGCTTCAGTACGGCCCATACGGGCAGCGGCATAGATGTCCGGAGCAAACACTTGAACAGTGTTCCACTGCGACCCTTGCGCCTTGTGAATGGTGACCGCTGCGCCATGAAGAAAGGTGGCACCCATGCGCGCGGCAAAGGGAATAAACGGCTCTTCCTCGTCCGGTTTTTCAATCTTGACGATGGATGCGGCGCTGACTTGAGGGTCTTCAGCCCCCATCACGTGCAACCTGGAAAACCCCGGTTTGCGACCGAGACCCAGATAGATGACCTGAGCGCCCTTGATCAAGCCACGCGCCTCAAGATCCAGCCGTTTCTTGCGATGTTTCAAAGGTAATTCGATACCGTCGCAGATAAGCGGTTCGCCTTCCAACAATTCGGTATCCGGCGCGCCATGAACGTTTCGAAAGGCCTGAATCAGTCGAATGCGGGTTGCATTGCGCCAGACCAGAACGGGACTGCGGGCCATCAGATCGACCTCGACCCGCTGCCCCCAAACCACACGGTCGTCCTGACGGGCGGTCTGTTCGACCATGCGCTCAAAATCTTCGAACCCCATCTGAGGGTCCGACAGCGCATGGGCAAGGTCCAATATCGGGTTGTCCGCATCCTGCCGATGAACCCGGTGAAGGATCTGTTTGCGCGGTTCCGGTAACGCTTCGAACACCATGCTGCCCGACTGATTGACCGGAGCCAGCTGCGCCGGATCACCAAACAGCAGAAGTGTTGGGAAAATTTCCTGCAGGTCTTCGAACTGCCGGTCATCCAGCATCGAGGCTTCGTCCACAAACCCGATGTCCAACGGTTCGTCCCGGCGTTTCCAGCCGGTGATAAAATCGGAGCCTCGTAACCCTGCCGCGGCCAGAGCGCCCGGGATGGACTTGTTGTTCTGGTAAAACGCCGCTGCGCGATCCAGAGCCTCGTCGGTCAGACCCTCGATTTCGGGACGTTCGTCATTGCCTGCCAGCCATTCGGCGATCCGTTCGTATTCCGGGTCGTAGACGGGTGTGTAAAGGATACGGTGGATCGTTGTCGCTGGCACCCCGCGCAGACGCAATACGCTGGCCGCTTTGTTCGTCGGGGCCAGAATCGCCAGACTGCGTTTTTCACGGGCTTTGCGGCTCTCGAAATCGCCGGACACAATCTGAACGCCGGTGTCCGCAATGGCCTTGTAAAGCTCGGCCAGTAGAAGCGTTTTTCCGGACCCTGCCTTGCCAATCACAGCCATCACACCGGATTTACCCGATCCCGGAAGCTTCAGCAGCGCGTCATCGTCAAGGTCAACACCTGCCGATTTCAGCATCTCAGAGATGCTGTCATACGCGGCGGCCTGGTCGTCAGAGTAAGTAACAGAGGGCAAAGACATGGCGCGACCCTACAAGCCCGCGCCAGCTATCACCAGATGTGGAATTCGGTTTTCACCCTGTCAGGCTGACAATGCAAACGGGTGCTGTCTGCCAACGCCGAAAGCCGTCTTGAACCACAGCCGCGACAATTCACGCGGGATGCCCGCGCGCTTGGCCACGCGGTTGCAGTCGTCCGCCGAATACGGCCACATCCCGACCGAGATTTGATCACGCCCTTTACCTTCGGTGCCCAGCACGATCGGAGATGATCCGATCAGGCGATAGATGCGAATCATACGCGCATCGAAAACACCCGCAATGTGGGTTAGACCAAACCCCTCCATCATCTCGCCGCCGCTAAGCATGATGGCCCCGGCCGTGTGCGGGCTTGCCGTGCGCGACAGGCAAAAGCGCGTCACTTCCCAGATCAAGGGGCTGTTGATTGGTTTGCCGCCCGTCAGGTGTCCAAACACCTCGTTCACCATAACCGGACCGGTGGTCGGCATCACGCGCATGGAGCCGCCGTGGCTGCCATCCGGTTCTTCCCAAATGACATAGATCGGGTTCAGATCATCGTACTGATCCCGCTCTTCCCCCTTGTCGTTGACATGAACATCCCAGCCCAGCCGGGTTTTGAATTGATCGGCGCGGTCCCGAAACATCCCCTCAGCCAGTTTTGGATATTTGTGCAATTCGTCAGCATAGACATAGCGCAACATGACTCTTTTCCCCTTGTCGTCCTGTGCAAGAACGAAGGGGGTACAAAGTCGTGGTTAATTTCCGGTTTTTGGTGCGGGCGCGCTTTAAACGACTATTAACCCTCGGCTCAGGGCCGTTGCGATAGCATGAGTTGTGTTTTGCGCACCCAGCTTGGCGCGGGCGCTTTCGATATAAACCCTCAGCGTGTGTTCCGAGATCGACAAGGAATGAGCGACCTGTGCCCTGCTATAACCCAGGGCGAGCAAGGTCATGGCGTCCACTTCACGCGGCGACAATCCACGTGCAGAATCGGGCTGACGGTCACTTTCAAACTCCAACGCCTTTCGGTTGAAGTAATGCGCAATCAGGATCAGTTCGCGCCCATGCGTTTTGATGAACTTCTGCCAGGTGTCATCGTCACAGGTATGATTGACGGTAAACAAAGCGAATTGGCCATTCGGGCCGCGGATCGGAATGGAATAACCTTGATTGCCAACGCCGTGCTCTAATGCATCCTTCAAAAACGTCTTGGCAACCTTGCCCGACCAATCCAGCGTCTTCCAGTCCACCGGATGAAACCGTTGGAAACAGCCCAGTATGACCGGATCAATTCTGTGATAGTTACGCTCGCGGTACCGTTCGGCCCAAACGTCGGGATAGGTGGTATAGCCGTATTGATCACCGGCCCCGTCGACCCAATGGTAAATCAGGTTTTCAATCTGCAGCCTGTCCCGCAGGCGAATGGCGACTTCGCTTAGTTCGTCAAGCGAGCTGGTGTTTTCCAAGTCCTCCAGAACCTGGCTCATATCGAGTTTTGTTGCCATCCGCTGGTGCCCGAACCTCATTCTTTCTGGACGAGATTTCGGCTGCGGCGATCAGCTTGGTGTCATCCAACTGCTCGGCAAGCGCGGTCAAACCGTTTTCAACAGCAAAGGCGCTGAGGTCCGACAGTACGTCCAGTATCCACTCATTTTGCGCCATCAGCGTCTCTCCGAAACGGTTAACGAAGGGTTAACACAACCATAGCATGAGGAAGTTTTTTTGGCCTATTCACTGATTTCTACTCCCCAAAAACAGCGGGGTATTTTCGCTTAAGCCTTTAAAAAGGCTAAGACCACCGCCCAAAAAGAAACACCCGCGAGCCAGAAAACCGATTCGCGGGTGTTTTGGATTTTGTCTGAGACGAAGTTAGTCGCGTGCGGCCAGAACCTCTTCCAAGGTGCGCATCCCGGTCTGTGGAGCCTGAACCAGCACCGACATGTTGCCCGGCTTATGCTCGTTCCGCAGCATCTTCATGTGCGCCTCGGGCAGATCATTCCAGGTGAACACTTCGGACATGCAGGGATCCAGGCGACGTTCAACCATCAGCTGGTTTGCAGCCGCTGCCTGCTTGAGGTGGGCAAAGTGCGAGCCCTGCAGACGTTTCTGGTGCATCCACATGTAACGCACATCGAAGGTCAGGTTGTAGCCGGTTGTACCAGCGCAGATCACAACCATGCCGCCCTTCTTCACAACAAAGGTCGAAACCGGGAAGGTGCTTTCGCCGGGGTGCTCGAACACCATGTCGACGTTGTTGCCTTTACCGGTGATGTCCCAAATGGCCTTGCCGAACTTGCGGGCTTCTTTGAACCACTCGGCATATTCTGGTGTGTTCACTGTGGGCAGCTGACCCCAGCAGTTGAAGTCTTTGCGGTTCAGAACGCCCTTGGCACCCAGACCCATGACAAAGTCACGCTTGCTTTCGTCTGAGATCACACCAATCGCGTTTGCACCTGCGGTGTTGATCAGCTGGATCGCATAGGAACCCAGACCACCCGACGCTCCCCAAACCAGAACGTTCTGGCCCGGCTTTAGGTCGTGTGGCTCATGACCGAACAGCATCCGGTAGGCAGTCGCCAGCGTCAGCGTGTAGCAAGCGCTTTCTTCCCAAGTCAGGTGCTTGGGCCGCGGCATCAGTTGCTGGGCCTGAACATTAGTGAACTGCGCGAACGAACCATCGGGGGTTTCATAGCCCCAAATCCGCTGGCTGTCCGAATACATCGGATCACCGCCGTTACAATGCTCGTCATCGCCATCATCCTGGTTGCAGTGGATGACGACCTCGTCACCAACTTTCCAGCGGGTCACTTTTGAACCAACGGCCCAAACGATGCCCGACGCATCAGAACCGGCAATGTGGTAAGGTGCCTTATGGCCGTCAAAAGGCGAGATCGGCTTGCCCAGCGAGGCCCAGACGCCGTTGTAGTTGACGCCTGCAGCCATGACCAGAACCAGCACTTCGTGACTGTCCAGCACGGGGACGTCTACGACTTCCTGAATCATCGCGGTGTCCGGGTCGCCGTGGCGCTCCTTGCGGATCGCCCATGCATACATTTTCTTGGGCACAAAACCCATCGGAGGGATTTCACCCATCTCATAGAGGTCTTTTTCCGGTGCCTCGTACGACGCGATGCCGCTGTCGGTGTCCAGAGCCATGTTGGCCTCCTTCAGTTCTAAACCTTTGCCGCGATGCAGAATCGCGTGCATTAACCGATGGAATATTGGCCTTTAGGAAATAATGCAACCGAAATCGGTGCTGTTTTGTAACTTTATGACCCAGCGGATGCAGAAATTTCCTTCGCATCCGCAGCATTTCCCTCATCTGGTCCAATCGGAACCGAGGCTGCATAATACTCCAGAAGATCAACCCTTTGACCGGACAGGCATATTTTCCCGTCATTGCGCCTGAGAATTCGCCGTTCGACCAACTGATCAATCGCGGCTTCAACCGATGTCTGGTTCTCTTGGTCCGTCATTCCATTGCGACGCATGAGCTCGACAATCACCTGAACGGCATCGGCCTCCGACATCTCTTTTTGCTTTTGCATTAGCCAACACGCGGCGGGTACAGGGACCAGCGGGATGGCAGCGCGGAGTCGCGTCATCAGGTCACGCGCCAAATCGGTCATCAGATCGCGCTGATGATCTGCCCGAAACGCCCGCAAGGAAACGGGCTGACCATATCGGACCGAGGCTAGGCCAAATCGTTTGTAGCGCCCGATCACGCGCCGCCAGATTTGTTTGAGGATCCATCTGGTGATTACGCCGATCCGCGCGCGAAACCGTCGTTCATTGCCTAATGCGGCACGCGTCAGAACAGTATCTTCGAGCACACGATCATAGTTCAGCGCCACGGGGACGAATACAACATCGCGGCCCTCTTCCGAGGTCCCGTCAATAATATATTTGAGCAAACCCAGCTTTGGACGACCCAGGGCACCAGTCAGACTTAGCCCACCTTCGGGGAACATGGCCTGCGTCACTCCTGCCGCGGTCGCGTGGCGCACATAACAGGACAACACCTGACGATAGAGATCATTGCCGGACTTTCGCCGGATAAAATAAGCCCCCATCGCACGGATCAGACGGCTAAGGGGCCAGACACGGGCCCATTCACCCACCGCATAAGAAAGGGCCGAATGTTGCGCTGCGAGGTAGGTAACCAGCACATAGTCCATATTGCTGCGATGATTCATGACGAAAACCACCGTGGCGTCGGGGTCGATGTTTTCGACAGCGTCTTCGTCCTGATAGCTAAGCTGCACGTGATAAAACGCATTGCTCAGCAAACGAGCCAGACGGATCGCAATGCTGAAATAGGCAACGGCTGAAAACGAGGGAACGATCTCACGCGCGTATCGCTGCGCTTGCTCGAACGCCACAGCATCGGGGACACCCGTTTCGCGTGCGTGATCCTGAACGGCCTGACCAACCTGCGGGTCATAGATCAGGCGCTGAATCATATCGTGACGGTGTGCCAACTTGAACGGCTGGATCGGCCGCTTCAGGCGCGTGTTCAATCGTTTCACCGCTCGTTCGAGTCGACGCCTGAAAAACCACCGCACCGACGGGAACAGAAAATGTGATGCCAAAGTGACCACGGCAAACACCAGGATCAGCAAAAAAAGCCAAAGCGGAAGTTCCACGGTCTGAGTCATGCGTGCACCCTGCCACCAAACGCTGCGTCCTACAATCTGAAGAACCTAATATGCCGCGACGCAGCGAATTGACATGTCCCGAAAATTGCGCTTTAGAGGCCGGGAACGTAATTTTCTTGCCCAACCGAGACACGAGGTCCAGCTATGACGCAGACGCAGAAAGATCGCCCCTGGCTCATCCGAACCTATGCCGGTCATTCCACCGCCAAAGCGTCGAATGCGTTGTATCGCGGGAACCTCGCAAAAGGCCAGACGGGCCTTTCAGTGGCCTTTGATCTGCCCACGCAGACCGGGTATGACAGCGATCATACACTTGCGCGCGGCGAAGTGGGCAAGGTTGGCGTACCCGTCGGCCACCTAGGCGATATGCGGGTTCTGTTCGACCAGATTCCGTTAGAACAGATGAACACCTCGATGACGATCAACGCGACAGCGCCTTGGCTGCTTGCGCTCTACATCGCTGTGGCCGAGGAACAAGGCGCAGATATCTCCAAGCTGCAGGGCACAGTTCAGAACGACCTGATCAAGGAATACCTGAGCCGCGGCACCTATGTCTGCCCGCCTAAACCCTCGCTCAAGATGATCGCCGACGTGGCCGAGTATTGTTATACCAACGTGCCGAAATGGAACCCGATGAACGTGTGTTCCTATCACCTGCAAGAAGCTGGCGCGACACCGGAACAAGAGCTGTCTTATGCGCTGGCCACAGCCATCGCCGTTCTGGACGAACTGCGCCCTCGTGTACCCGCCGACGATTTCCCAGCGCTTTGCGGACGGATTTCGTTCTTTGTGAACGCAGGTATCCGGTTTGTCACCGAAATGTGCAAAATGCGCGCTTTCGTCGATCTTTGGGACGAAATCCTGCACGAACGCTATGGTGTTGAGAATCCGAAATTCCGCCGATTCCGGTATGGCGTTCAGGTCAACTCGCTTGGGCTGACCGAGCAGCAGCCCGAAAACAACGTCTACCGCATCCTGATCGAGATGCTGGCCGTGACTCTTTCGAAAAAAGCCCGCGCCCGCGCAGTTCAGCTGCCCGCATGGAACGAGGCACTGGGCCTGCCCCGCCCGTGGGATCAGCAATGGTCGATGCGGATGCAACAGATTCTGGCCTATGAGACCGACTTGCTGGAATATGGCGACCTGTTCGACGGCAACCCCGCTGTTGACGCGAAGGTTGAAGAATTGAAAGAGGGCGCACGCGCCGAACTCGCCAATCTGGATTCAATGGGCGGAGCAGTAGCGTCAATCGAATACATGAAGTCACGGCTTGTTGATTCAAACGCTGAACGCCTGAACCGCATTGAACGGAACGAAACTGTCGTTGTCGGTGTGAACAAGTGGATCGAAGGCGAACCCTCGCCCCTGCAGACCGAAGATGGCGGCATCATGGTCGTTGACCCTGCTGTCGAACAAGAACAAATCGCGCGCCTGAATGAATGGCGGCAAGATCGCGATGACGCAGCTGTCGCGGCGGCTCTGGCCGCGTTGCGCGAAGCGGCGCAAAACGGCACCAACGTCATGGAGCCCTCAATCGCAGCTGCCAAGGCTGGCGTAACCACCGGTGAGTGGGCCGAAGAAATGCGCAAAGTCTATGGTACCTATCGCGGGCCTACGGGCGTATCGGGCTCGGTCTCGAACAAGACAGAAGGCTTGGAAGATCTGCGAGCTGCAGTGGATGCGGTCAGCGACAAGCTTGGCCGCCGTCTGAAATTCCTGGTCGGCAAACCGGGCCTGGACGGTCATTCGAACGGAGCGGAACAGATCGCATTCCGTGCACGCGATTGCGGTATGGATATCAGTTACGAAGGTATTCGCCTGACGCCGGAAGAAATCGTAACCGCCGCTGCGGATGACGACGCACATGTGATCGGTCTGTCTATTCTGTCAGGCAGCCACATTCCGCTTGTGCAGGACGTCATGAACCGGCTGCGCGAGGCCGGGCTGAATCATATTCCGGTGATTGTAGGTGGCATCATCCCCGATGACGACGCCGCAAAGCTTACTGCAATGGGTGTTGCAAAGATCTATACGCCCAAGAATTTCGAACTGAATGCAATCATGGGCGATATCGTCACTCTTGTAGATCCTCAAAACCTGGCTGCCGAGTAACGCCGGTCAATTTGAACTGATCCTGTTTCTATCCCTGAATAAAAGGGGATAGATAATCCTTTTCTTTGGAATTACGGTGTGCCATCGGTGACGCCGTTAATGACTATTTCCTGGGAGAGGGTGAATGTCGGGGACAAATCTGGAAAATATGTCGCGCAAGGATCTACTTGAATTGCGCGATCAGGTGGAAAAGGCGCTTATTGGCGCAGAAAAACGCGAACGCAAAGAAGCGCTGAAAGCGGCGGAAAAAGCCGCAGCTGAATTCGGGTTCTCTTTGTCGGAACTGTCAAAAGACAATCCGACATCTGGAAAAGCCACAAAAGCGAAATACAAAAACCCCGCCAATCCAGAACAAACATGGTCGGGTCGTGGTCGAAAGCCGCAATGGATTCATGACGCATTGAATTCCGGCGCAGATATTTCGGATCTGGAAGTCTAATTTCTAATTGGAACGTACCCCAAAATGACAATTCATATTGGAGCCGAAAAAGGCGATATTGCAGAAACGGTTCTTTTGCCTGGCGATCCCTATCGTGCAAAATGGGCGGCTGAAACGTTCCTGGACGACGTGAAGAAAGTCAATGACGTGCGCGGCATGTTGGGCTTTACGGGACGCTGGAAAGATAATCCTGTCACCATTCAAGGTAGCGGCATGGGCATGCCATCCTTGTCGATATACGTCAACGAACTGATCCGGGACTATGGTGCCAAAACGCTGATCCGTATCGGCTCTTGCGGGGGCATGCAGGACAGTGTGAATGTCCGCGATGTGATCCTGGCGATGACCTCGACCACGCTTAGCACACCGTCACGCGGCATCATGAAAGAGCTCAATTTCGCACCCTGTGCTGATTGGGGGCTGCTTCAGGCGGCGGCTCAGGCGGCTGCGGCCAAAGGCACGCCAACCCATATCGGCGGCATCTATTCGTCGGACGTTTTCTATGACGAACGCCCAGATCTGAACGAACAGATGGTACGGCACGGTATTCTCGGGGTCGAGATGGAAGCTGCGGAGCTGTACATTCTGGCCGCGCGGCACAATTGCCGCGCATTGGCTGTTCTAACCGTTTCCGATCACTTGCTGACCGGCGAATCTTTGCCCTCAGCTGAACGCGAAAGCAGTTTTGGCGATATGGTTGAAGTCGCACTGCAGGCGGCATTCCCGGCAGCGTAAATGCAAAAACGCAGGGTGGGAAGCCGCCCTGCTTATCCCCGCTATTGACCCTTCAGACATTGAGTTGGCGCGTCGCTGCCCTGCTGCTGTGCGCCACAGAATGCACACACCCAAACGCCTTCTTTACGATGCTGCCGCCAGCGGCAGTCCCGGCTCAGGGACGAGATGCGCGAGCGCCATAGGAAATAGGCAAACACACCGCCTGCCAAGATAAGAAGCAAAATGGGCATGACCAATGCATGACCCATTTTGAGTGCCGGCCGCAAGCCTGACTTCGACTTATGCTGCGTTTGCGTATTCGAAAAGCTCAGGTTCGTGCTTTTCTTCCACCTCTACAGGCTCGGGTGTGTAGTAGGCCCACGCTTGATTTAGAAGCTCCAGAGCTTCAGCAGCGCTCGTTTTGGATTCTAGTCTTTGATTTTGCATCGGAGCGGTCCCGTTTTCGGTCTCATCACTCCTCCCTGATCACAAAGATAGTCTGGATCAGGGGCCATCGCATTACACAAATCTGCAACTGCGACATGCACTTACCGCAAGGCGGCAAGTGCATGATTTTCATACGCTTTAAACTGCGCGATCAACCATCATCTTTTTGATTTCGGCAATCGCCTTGGCCGGGTTCAGACCCTTCGGACAGGTCTTGGCGCAATTCATGATCGTGTGGCAACGATACAGTTTGAACGGATCTTCCAACTCATCCAATCGTTCACCCGTGGCTTCGTCACGGCTGTCGATGATCCAGCGATACGCATGCAAAAGCGCAGCGGGCCCAAGATAGCGATCCCCGTTCCACCAATAGCTGGGGCACGAGGTCGAGCAGCTGGCGCACATCACGCATTCATACAGCCCATCCAGCTTCTTGCGATCTTCGATAGATTGCTTCCACTCTTTCGCAGGACGGTTGGTCTTGGTTTCCAGCCACGGCATGATGCTTGCATGCTGCGCGTAGAAATGCGTCAGGTCAGGGATCAGGTCCTTGACGACCGGCATATGCGGCAGCGGGTAAATCTTAACATCACCCTTGATTTCATCCATGCCGTAGATACAGGCCAGCGTGTTGATCCCGTCGATATTCATCGCGCAGGAACCGCAGATACCTTCGCGGCAGGATCGGCGGAAGGTCAAGGTTGGGTCGATTTCGTTCTTGATCTTGATCAGCGCGTCCAGAACCATCGGGCCGCAGCTGTCCATATCGACAAAATAGGTGTCTACACGTGGATTTTGACCGTCATCCGGGTTCCAGCGATAGATCTGAAACTTACGAACATTGGCCGCGCCTTCAGGCTTCGGCCAAGTTTTACCTGTGGTAATCCGAGAGTTCTTTGGCAGGGTGAGTTGTACCATTTCCGACCTCGCTAAAATCCTGCGTATAGATATACTCGGCAGGCCGGAAAGCCAACCTTTTAACCTTGAAAACACCCAAGAAAATTGGGCAAGTTCACTACAAAATTCCCGCGGTGCACATGGATCGTGCCGCCAAAGAAACGAGTTGAGTTCAGGACAGTGAATGCCGATTAATGTCGTCAACATACCCTACGGCAATAAGAACCCTTACCAGAACATGCTGTATTCGGCCTGCAAGCCAGAGTTCTGCTTGATTGCTTCCAGAAGCGCTCCTTTGTCCGCGTTTGCAAAGGCTGATTTTCAACCCGATCAAAGCATCATTCATATACATTGGGACGACCGGTTGTTCCCCACGCCGGAAACGGAAGAGCAGGCTTCTGATTTTCGGGCCACCTGTGACGGCATGAGACAGTATCAGGCCAATGGCGGGAGATTGATCTGGACCATTCACAATCAGTTTGCGCATTCCGAAGGTTTCAAGACAGATTATTTCCGCAATATCCGCCAGGAATTGGCGGATATTGTCGACCTAGTTCACGTTCACACGCCCCATGCCCGGCAACATATGATTGATGATTATGGCACTGACCCGGAAAAACTGCGTCTCATTCCGCATCCGAGCTATCTTGGTGTTTACGAACCGGCAGAGCAAACGTTGAAACGCCCCCTTCCTCTGCGCGAGCGTACCCATTTCTTAAGCTTTGGAACAATGCGGGGCAGCCGTGAATTGGGGCGGTTGGGAGATGCCGCAAAAAAATTGACTAGTCGCGGGCATGACTTTCAGGTGTCAGTCGTCGGGCGTGTGTATCCGTCCGGCCGCCGCCTGATGCGCCGCTTGCGGTCAAACCGCAATACTACGGTTATGCCTGAACGAATTCCCGATTCCGAAATAGCCCAAGTGTTTTCAAATGCGCATGCATACATGCTGCCGTCGACGACCACGTTTACCTCGGGAACGGCTATGCTGGCGCAGACCTTTGGCTTGCCGATTATCGGCCCCGACATTGATGCGCACAAGCATACTACCCCAGAGGCCTGTCATGATCTGCTCTATCCCGCGCAAAACCCAAGAGGCTTGATCCGCATGATGATGCGTGTACTCAGCATGTCCGATGAGGAGTTGGCCAAAAAACGTCAGGCCTGTCTCGACTTTGCGGTTGAACGCAGCCCGCACCGAATATCCGGCGACCTGAAACGTGCGCTGTCTGAGCTGACCTAGATGCGGTCACCCGTTACACGATACCCGTCGTACGCGTTAAAAAACTGATTTCATCCAAACCTGGCTCGTCTTTCTGGTAAAAGTCATGAAGAATGTTCCGTGCTCACCTTCGGTGGGCACGCGCCGAATAAATCCGCTGTTCTCGCGATCGATGACCCAGCTTTCAATGCCGTTTTCATGCAACCAACGCGCATAACACACATCCACGAATTTCTGGCTGGATTCCACGTACTCGTAGGGCGCAATGTTACGGCCAAGCGCAACCAATGCCTCTGTTCCCAGTCGGTCCACACGCTGCATGTTTTGCAACGGCTGGCCGAACTTAATTGGTGTTCTTTGATGAACGTTTTCCGGAGCTGTACTGGAATAGGTGATCCCATGCGTGCCGATGACCACTTTGTCCGCGTCGTGGTTTTCTAGGCATTTGACCATGCGCTGAACATAATCATCGCTGTAGCTCAAATCGTCGTCGCCCAAAAACGGGCAGTTAGACAACCTTAATCTTGCAAGCATTTAATGGCCGGCTGGCTGACCCACAATGAAGGGCCGCAGACATCATGTCAGCGACCCTTGCTATTTTTCGTTTCACTAATCCGCCGCATGTGCCGTCCGATCAGCGAGCCATTTTAAGGCGGGGTCCGCTTGATCAGAACGTCCGCGCTTTGGGCGCGATTTTCTGCAGGCTGATGCCGCCTTCGTCTTCGGTTGTCAGCGGATCGGCAATGACCGGGCGATAGCTGAGATCGACTTTGTTGCCATCAACACGCGACACTGTGTGAACACGCCAGTTCTCATCATCACGCTCGGTGAAATCTTCATGCGCGTGTGCGCCGCGGGATTCTTTGCGCGCCTCAGCGCCAACGATGGTCGCCAAGGCACTTGGCATAAGGTTGGTCAACTCCAGCGTTTCCATCAGATCGCTGTTCCAGACCAGCGAGCGGTCGCTGACTTTCAGGTCGTCCATCTTGGCGGCGATCGCCGTCATCTTGTCGACGCCCTCGGCCATGGTTTTTGCTGTCCGGAAGACCGCTGCGTCTTCCTGCATGGTCTTCTGCATCTCAAGACGCAGATCGGCGGTCGCGATTGCACCGCTGGCATTGCGTACCGCGTCAAAGCGGTCGAACGCCTTATCGACGGACGCCTGATTCAGCACCGGGTTCGGTGCCTCGGCATCCACAACCTTGCCCGCTTTGATTGCAGCAGCGCGGCCAAACACCACGAGGTCGATCAGTGAGTTCGAGCCCAAACGGTTCGCCCCGTGGACCGAGGCACAGCCTGCTTCACCGACAGCCATCAACCCCGGGACAACGCCCGTCGGGTTATCAGCGGTCGGGTTCAGAACTTCACCCCAATAGTTCGTGGGAATGCCGCCCATGTTGTAATGCACAGTCGGCAGAACCGGGATCGGTTCCTTGGTGACGTCTACGCCCGCAAAAACGCGTGCCGATTCCGAAATACCTGGCAGACGTTCGGCCAGCGCCTCGGCCGGCAGGTGGCTGAGGTTCAGGTGAATGTGGTCGCCACCATCACCATGGCCACGGCCTTCGCGGATCTCCATTGTCATCGACCGGGAGACGTAATCGCGAGGTGCGAGGTCCTTGTACTGAGGCGCGTACCGCTCCATGAACCGCTCGCCTTCCGAGTTGGTCAGATAACCACCTTCACCACGTGCGCCCTCGGTGATCAGACAGCCAGAGCCGTAGATGCCGGTCGGGTGGAACTGAACAAACTCCATATCCTGCAGGGCCAGACCTGCGCGGGCCACCATGCCGCCTCCGTCACCGGTGCAGGTGTGGGCCGATGTTGCGCTGAAATAGGCCCGGCCATAACCGCCGGTTGCCAGCACCACCATCTTGGCGTTGAAGACATGCATCGTGCCGTCGTCCAGCTTCCAGCAGACAACGCCCTGACACTGACCGTCGTCGGACATGATCAGGTCGATGGCGAAGTACTCGATATAAAACTCGGCGTTGTTCTTCAGCGACTGACCGTACAGCGTGTGCAGGATCGCGTGGCCGGTCCGGTCAGCAGCCGCACAGGTCCGCTGCACGGCGGGGCCTTCACCAAATTCGGTCGTGTGACCGCCGAAGGGACGCTGATAGATCTTGCCTTCCTCAGTCCGGCTGAACGGCACGCCATAGTGTTCCAGCTCGTACACAGCCTTAGGCGCTTCACGCGCAAGGTATTCCATCGCGTCGGTGTCACCCAGCCAGTCCGAGCCTTTGACGGTGTCGTACATGTGCCACTGCCAGTGGTCCGGGCCCATGTTGGACAGAGATGCGGCGATACCGCCCTGCGCGGCAACCGTGTGTGAGCGTGTCGGGAACACCTTCGTGACACATGCCGTGCGCAGACCTTGTTCTGCCATGCCCAGTGTGGCGCGCAGACCAGCGCCGCCAGCGCCGACAACAACCACGTCATATTCGTGTGTTTCGTATTCGTATGCAGTTGTCATTTGTTTATTTCCTTACCGCGCGTTTCACAGAGCCAGCTTGATCAGGGCAAACAGCCCGGCAGCTATCAATGTGTAGCCAAACGCCGCGACGGCCATGAGGCTCAGCTTTTCTGCAACACCGTGAACATAGTCCTCGATCGCAACCTGCGTTTCACGTACCAGATGGATGATGACAACGACCATCGTCAGGCCAGTCACAATCGCCGGGAATGGGCGGCTGTAATAGGCCAGAACCTCTTCGTAGGATCTGCCCAAGCCGTTTGCGAAGACGAAAACAAAAAGAGGCACCAAAAGGACCAGAGCGGCCGAGCTGACCATCATCTGCCAGTGATGATGTGTGCCCGCGCCGCCAGCACCGGCACCCTGCGCGCGTTTGCGGTCAGTGAGGTAATTCATGGCCAATCTCCTTAAACCGCAATTGCCGTGATGAAGGCGAAGATGGTGGCCAACACCATCATGCCGATCCCCATCTTTTCGGAGATACCGACATCCACGCAATAGCCCAGATCCCAGATCACGTGACGCAGACGACCCAGCATGTGATAGAAGATCGCCCAGGTCGCAGCGAACATCACCAGATCACCCAGCCAGCTTCTCATCAGACTGTCGATGAAATTGAACGACGCCTCGGATGTTGCAGCTGCCAGGAACCACCAGACGACAAAGAACGCAATCAACAACGATGCAATTCCCGTGATGCGCACAAGGATCGATGTCATCGAAGTCAGTTGGGGGCGGTAGATCGTGAGGTGAGGTGAAAGAGGGCGGTTGCCCCGATTTACATCGGCCATGTTGGCTCCTTTACGTTTGGCTTCCGAAGGTTTTACCGTTTTTTGCCGTTCTGTCACGTGCTGCAGATGCAAAAAAGTTCACAATTGACGCAAAATGACGGATATTTGCATTATGTGATCACACAAAATAAGCTCGTGATCACAAAAAGTTTTCCATCCGTTATGATGTTAGCGCCTACAGACCCGATTCTGTTGTGTGGCTATTTCAGATCAGCGGTTTGCTGGGTCACCTCGCGCAGCAGTTTCTTACGAATCCGCTCGGGATAGTCAGCAAACCCTGAGGCTGAGACGACAAACGCCCCCTCGCCCACGATCACATTTTCGAAGAAATACGCGGTCAGATCCGGTTCGCTTTCTTCAATTGCAATCGCGTTCACCGTCACACCGCGTGTCCGCAGAATTCTGTGTACGTCCGATGGTTCAACCCCCTCGTTCGACACCCCATCGCCAGAGATATCGATCAGGTGGCGTTTGCAATCCGACACCGTATCGAAATAGGACATGGTCGATTCCAGCGCCTCGCCAATTGCGGTGGAAAAGTTGCGCCAAACCCTTGGATCGTTGGCCACCTTCACAGCAAACTGATCAATTGCCTCGAAACTGTCGATCTGTGTCCACGGAACAGTGACCATCTGACGAGAGGACCCTGTCCACTGCACTAGCATCACGCGGGCTTTCCCACGCACCAGCGCCTCGGACACAATTGGATCGCGCAACCCCGCAGCAAGGCCATCCATCTGAATTCGATACTCGGTCGAATCCACCGAGCCTGAGACATCTACAGCCAGCGCTAATGCCAGATCGCAGGCATAAGCGGGTGGCGTCAGACAGGCGCAGGCAACTATCGTGCGAAGCAAGGTCATGACCACAGCCTAACACGATTGGCGCTGGCTGCGATCAAATGAATGTCACCACGAGTATCAGATCGGCATCAAGGCCCAGTAATCCAGATCAAGCAGGACATTGGGCAGATAACGACCGTCTTCGTTTTTCAACTCAAAAGGCGCGCCGCCCTTTGTGGCGACCAGCCGCAGGCGAACCGCACCAACACCCGGAATGGCAGTTTCCGCCTTATCCAGAACTTCGGACCAGGCTTTGATCGTATCGCCGGCAAAGCAGGGGTTCGCATGCGCGCCACCGTTCAGGCCAACGATCATCTGTGCGTTTGCCAACCCGTTGAACGATAGGGTCCGCGCCATGGAAATCACGTGACCGCCATAGATCAGCCGCCCTTCGGGGCGGAAGGTCAGATCGAAATGCACCTTGGCAGTGTTCTGCCACAGGCGGGTGGCCAGCATATGCTCGGCCTCTTCGACCGTGACGCCATCGACGTGATCAATGGTCTCGCCAATCTCATAGTCGCCCCAGCGATGCGCCTCACCAGCCTGAGCGAAAACGTACTGAGAGAAATCAAGGCCCTCGGGCGCGATCAGATCCTTCGCGTCCAGCGCCTTTTTCAGTTCCGGCACCACAGTCTCGGGTGCGGGCGCATCCAGATCCGATTTCCGCACCATGACCCAGCGCACATATTCGATGACTACTTCATCGCGCTGGTTCAGGCCGCGCGTTCTCACCCAGACGACGCCTGTTTTACCGTTCGAGTTCTGTTTGAGGCCGATCACCTCGGATTCCGAACGCAGCGTATCGCCGGAATAGACCGGCTTTAACCAGCGCCCTTCGGCATAGCCCAGATTGGCCACGGCATTAAGCGAGATATCGGGGACAGTCTTGCCAAACACGACATGAAACGCCGCCAGATCATCAAAGGGACTTTGCGGCAGACCACAATTCCGGGCGAACTCGTCCGAGGAATACAGCGCATGCCGCGCCGGATAGAGCGCATGATACAGCGCCCTCTCGCCATTGGTCACCGTGCGCGGCACGGCATGGTGCAACACCTGACCGATGGAATAGTCCTCGAAAAAGCGGCCCGGATTGGTTTTTGCCATTATTGCTGTCCCAGTTTCATGTCAGGTGAATAGTCGGCCTCGACCTCTTTGGTCACGGCCTGCGCGCAGCGCATCATGCGGCTGTTATCGTCATAGGCATAGGACGGGTCGCCATACAGCTCCCACCCTTTTGCCAAAGCATCTGACACTTTGTGGCAGAAGGCCGAGGTGTCTTCTTCGGTCAACAAACGGTAGAGTTTTGCCATGATGTCAAATCCTTACGAGGGGAACGGCGACGGGCCGACCAGCCCGTGAACGTAGCCGATGACACCCAGCAGCACGATCGAGGCCACAAAGAACATCGCGTCCTTCCCATAGGTTCCGGGTTCACCGGGGGTCCAGTCAGGCTGCGACTTGTTGATCACGATCACTTCGACCACAGCCCAAGCCAACAACCCGCCGAACAGGATGATCGAGGCCAGATCCCCATTCACCAGCAAATGCGCGAAAGCCCACAGCTTGAACCCGCCCAGCATCGGATGGCGGAGCTTGTTCAGAATACGGCCCTTGGTTCCGGCCGGGCTCAACATAAAGATCGCGATCAACACCAGAAGGTTGTTGATGTGAATCATGAAGGCAGGCGGGGCCCAGACATAGATGAAGTCGGTCATGCGATAGCCGAAGATCATCAGCAAGATCGACGCCACCAAGGCCAAAGCGACCGCGCCCTTGCCGGCGTCGCCCATCGCAGCGCGACGCTCTGGCATCACACGTTTGAACAAATGCGCGGCCCACCAAAGTGCCACACCGAGAATGAGAAGAACAAAGCCCATGCTGGCTTACCCCGCTTGCAAAGCTGTAATTGCCTCCGCTTTTGCCAGAATTTCGCGGGCAGTTACAACGTGCAGATTTTCAACGATCTTGCCGTCGACCACGGCAACGCCCTGCCCTTGCCCCTCAACTTCTTCAAAAGCGGCAATCTGGCGACGGGCCAGATCGATCTCGCTCTCCGACGGGGCATAGGCCGCGTTGGTGACATCGACCTGTGCGGGGTGGATCAGGGTTTTGCCGTCAAAACCCATGTCGCGGCCTTGCGCACATTCGGCGGCCAGACCTTCGGCATCCTTGAATGCGTTGTAGACACCATCGACAACGATCAGACCCTCGGCCTTTGCGGCCAGAAGGCACAGGCTCAGCGAGGTCATCAGCGGCAGACGATCCGGGCGGAAGCGGGTTTGCAATTCCTTCGCCAGATCGTTGGTACCCATTACGAAGCCTGCCATCAGCGGATGAGCGGCGATCTCAGCGGCGTTCAGCATACCGCGTGGGGTCTCCATCATCGCCCAGATTGGCAGGTCACCGGTAATCGCGGCCAATGCGTCCACATCCGCAGCTGAATTCACCTTGGGCAGCAGGACCACATCGGCATCCATCTCGCGCACGGCCTCGGCGTCAGCACGGCCCCATTCGGTATCCAGACCGTTGATGCGCACGATCTTGACCCGTTCCCCATAGCCGCCCGCGGCCAGAGCCGCCTTAAGCGTTTCGCGTGCATTGCCCTTCTCATCGGCAGACACCGCGTCTTCAAGATCAAAAATGATCGCGTCCACAGGCAAAGTGCGTGCCTTGTCCAGCGCCCGGTCTTTCGAACCGGGGATATATAGAACAGAGCGATAGGGGCGCTGGCGCGGGTCCATTGGCTTCTCCCGAAGAAATAAAGTTGCGCGGAATGGGGCATTTTTTGCCGGAAAGTTCAAGCGCAAAATCGCCGCATCGCAGCATTCGCGACGCAACGTGCGTTCCTTTAACCGGATTTCGGTCCAACGGCGGCACCCTGACCGGCAACTGAAATCGAAAAGGGTCGAACATGCACAAGACACTGCTGAAGATGACGATGGGCCTTGGAATCATGGTTCTGGCTGCACAGCAGGCCCACGCCCGCAACTGCGCCCCACGTGACGAGGTGATCAAACGGCTGACCGAAACTTACGGCGAAACGCGCCAAGGGATCGGCATGGCGCGTCAAGGCGCGGTGATGGAGCTCTTTGCGTCGGACCAAAGCGGCAGCTGGACGATCACTGTGACACTGCCGGATGGAATGACCTGCCTTGTTGCCTCGGGTCAGGCTTATGAAATGATCGCCGAAGCCCTGCCGCCCAACGTCTGATCAGGTCAGCGCGTCCCAGATCAACTTACTACCCGTGAGCGTCAGCAGAACGTAAGCAATGCCAAAAAACAGGCGCTCGGATAGCATGAAATGCGCCCGCACCCCCAGCCACGCCCCAAGAATCGCGAACGGGGTCAGCAACAGATCAGCCCAAGCGGTGTGCCATGTGAAAAGGCCGAGATAGGCGTAAGGCACAAATTTCGTGATGTTGATGACCCAGAAGGCCAATACAGTGCTGGCCTGAAACTCGGTCTTCGACAGGCGTTGCGACAACAGGTAAACGGCCGCAGGCGGGCCGCCCGCATGGCTGACAAAGCTGGTGAAGCCAGCAACCAGCCCAGCGAACAGTCCGGCGGGGGCAGGCAGTCTGTTTGTAAAGCCGCGCACCCAGCCTTTGGATTGACTGACGTGCCAAACGACAAAACCAATGGAAATCCCCCCGATAAGTAGGCGCAGCAGATCATCATCGGTGGCGCGATAAAGCCATGCGCCCAACGCCACGCCGGGCACGGCCCCAAGGATCAACAGACGCGAATCCGGCCAGCTCCATCGTTTCCAATAGGGCCCAAGAGTTGCAACATCGATCACCATAAGGATCGGCAACATCAAGGCCAGTGCCTGCCCCGGTTCCAAGATCAACGCCAGAATCGATGAAGACGCAAAGGCCACGCCTGAGCCAAAGCCACCCTTCGAAATACCCGCAAAGATCACAGCCGGGACTGCTACAACAAAAAACATCAGGTTCAATTCGAACATGCAGCGCCCCGGTTTCGGCCTGTATCCTTGGCCGTTTAGCGCAATCAGCCCAAGCAGTGCAAACGGTATGCGGTTGCATGCCGCGCCGCTGAACACTTGCGCGAAAGCCATTTAGCGACTAGCACAGCCGCGATTTCAATTCCGACCGGAGATTTTCCAAATGGCCAGACCCAAGATTGCGCTTATCGGCGCTGGGAACATCGGCGGCACGCTTGCGCACCTCGCAGCTGTCAAAGAACTGGGTGACGTTGTCCTGTTCGACATCGCAGACGGGCTGCCGCAGGGCAAAGCGCTCGACATCGCTGAATCCGGCCCTTCGGAAGGGTTCGACGCAGCCATGTCCGGCACCAGCGATTATGCCGATATCGCAGGCGCAGACGTCTGCATCGTCACCGCTGGCGTCGCCCGCAAACCCGGCATGAGCCGCGATGACCTGCTGGGCATCAACCTGAAAGTCATGAAGTCGGTTGGCGAAGGCATCGCAGCCCACGCACCCGACGCGTTCGTGATCTGCATCACCAACCCTCTGGACGCGATGGTCTGGGCGCTGCGTGAGTTCTCGGGCCTGCCGCACAACAAAGTCTGCGGCATGGCTGGCGTTCTGGACTCGGCCCGTTTCGCGCACTTCCTGTCGGAAGAGTTCAACGTCTCGATGCGCGACGTCACCGCGTTTGTTCTGGGCGGCCACGGCGACACAATGGTGCCGTCGGTGCGTTATTCGACCGTAGCAGGCATCCCCCTGCCCGATCTGGTCGAGATGGGCTGGACCACGCAGGATAAGTTGGACGCCATCGTTCAGCGTACCCGTGATGGCGGTGCCGAAATCGTTGGCCTGCTGAAAACTGGCTCGGCTTACTACGCGCCTGCCACTTCGGCGATCGAAATGGCCGAAGCCTATCTGAAAGACCAGAAACGCGTACTGCCTTGCGCCGCATACTGCAGCGGCGAGCTGGGCGTAGACGGTCTGTATGTAGGCGTACCTACCGTGATCGGTGCCGGTGGCGTCGAACGGATCGTCGACATCAAGCTGAACGAAGACGAACAAGCCGGGTTCGACAATTCGGTCAACGCCGTCAAAGGCCTGATCGAAGCGTGCAAGGGCATCGACAGCTCGCTGGCCTGATCCCTCTGAAGAGATAATTCAGAACCCGGTTCACCATTGGTGAGCCGGGTTTTTCTTTGGACGATTACGGCGCCATTGAATCGACATGTCCCCGGCGCAGCTGCCATGTAAACGTTTGAATCCGCCATTTCGACGGACGGCTAGGTTTAGCGCTAGCTGAATTCTCTCTTTATTCTAAAGGCCGTCACCGACGACGAATCAAACGGGTGACCTTTGCTGCCTTTTGTGATCACACCCAAAAAAACCGTGATCACAAATAATGAAAATCTTCGTGAAAAACTGCTTCCCTGTCAAAAAACCCTTTAAACTTGCCCCCTAGACACCCCTATAACGGTGTAACGCAGTCAGACAGGACAGTTTCGATGAACATTCACGAATATCAGGCCAAAGCGCTTCTTCGCAGCTATGGCGCTCCGGTCTCCGAAGGTCGCGCGGTACTGCGCGCTGAGGAAGCCAAAACCGCAGCCGGTGAACTGGATGGCCCGCTCTGGGTTGTCAAAGCACAGATCCACGCGGGTGGCCGCGGCAAGGGCTCCTTCAAAGAGGCTGACGCCGGTGAAAAAGGCGGTGTCCGTCTGACCAAGTCGGTGGAAGAAGCATCCGAGGAAGCCAAGAAGATGCTGGGCCGTACGCTGGTAACACATCAAACCGGCCCCGCCGGCAAGCAAGTCAACCGCATCTACATCGAAGCCGGTTCCGGCATCGAGCGTGAACTGTACCTGGCCCTGCTGGTGGATCGCCAGACCAGCCGCATCTCATTCGTGTGTTCGACCGAAGGTGGCATGGACATCGAAGAGGTTGCCGCGGCAACGCCCGAGAAAATCCTGTCCTTCTCGGTCGATCCGGCAACAGGCTATCAGCCCTATCATGGCCGCCGCATCGCCTTTTCGCTGGGGCTGGAGGGCACGCAGGTCAAACAGTGCGTCAAACTGATGAGCCAGCTATACGCCGCCTTCGTCGAGAAGGACATGGAGATGCTGGAAATCAACCCGCTGATCGTGTCCGACAAGGGCGACCTCAAAGTGCTGGACGCCAAGGTCGGCTTTGACGGTAACGCGGTTTACCGCCATCCGGATATTGCCGAGCTGCGCGACACGACCGAGGAAGACCCCAAGGAATTGGAAGCCTCGAAATACGACCTGAACTACATCGCGCTGGATGGTGAGATCGGCTGTATGGTGAACGGTGCCGGTCTGGCGATGGCGACGATGGATATCATCAAGCTCTATGGTGCTGAACCGGCCAACTTCCTCGACGTGGGTGGCGGTGCCACCAAAGAGAAAGTGACCGAAGCGTTCAAGATCATCACTTCTGACCCGCAGGTCAAAGGCATCCTGGTCAACATCTTCGGCGGCATCATGCGCTGTGACGTCATCGCCGAGGGCGTAGTCGCCGCAGTGAAAGAGGTCGGCCTGCAGGTTCCGCTGGTCGTGCGTCTGGAAGGCACCAATGTCGAGAAGGGCAAAGAGATCATCAACACCTCTGGCCTGGACGTGATCGCAGCGGACAACCTGAAAGACGGTGCCGAGAAGATCGTGAAGGCGGTTAAAGGCTGAGTTAGATAAGCCGGTTCATTTCTCGGGATCCGAAGAAAGTGTGTGATGCGTAGCGGTGTTAGAAATGCGTTCGAGAGCAAGAGTTGGGCGGGGCGGAATGTCCCCCGCTCGGGCAATGGCTCAACGCTTGAGGCAACCGCGCCGCTTCGCCGGGCTCTTCCTGATATCTTTGAGCGGTACAAAGTGAAGACATTTCTTGACGCGCCCTGTGGTGACTGGACGTGGATGCAAGAAATGGACCTGACTGGTCTGAGTTACATTGGCGGAGATATATCTCTCGAGGTGGTTCAGTCCGTTCAGGAAAAACACGCAGCGCCGGGTCGCGAGTTTGTCCATTTGGATGTAACTTCCGACCCGTTGCCCCGGGTTGACCTGATGATGTGCCGGGATTGCCTGTTTCACTTGAAATGGTGGCTGCGGTGGGCGTTCTTTGAGAACTTCGTCAGAAGCGAGACACCCTACCTGCTGACCACCATGCACTACGTCCCGATCAACAAACGGCTGAAGAACAACGCTGGGTTCAAAAGGTTCAACCCCTGCGTCGCGCCTTTCAATTTCTCCGATCCGATCGAAACGATTGAAGAGACTGGTGAGATCAACCTCGATCCTGCATTTCTTCAATCGACCGAAGGCAGAGATCAACGGTCGTTGGGGATTTGGTCCAGAGATCAGGTAATTGACGCATTGGACCGGCGGAAGAATGGCTCATGAAACAAAGACAACACGAATTGCGACACCGGTGAATTCACTCGTCGGCGCGCTTACACAAATCAAAATGGAGGCCTAGAATGGCAGTCCTCATCGACGAAAATACCAAAGTGATCTGTCAGGGCTTTACCGGCTCGCAGGGCACATTCCACAGCGAACAGGCCATCGCCTATGGCACCAAGATGGTCGGCGGCGTGACCCCCGGCAAAGGCGGGATGACCCATCTTGACCTGCCCGTGTTCAACTCGGTCCACGAAGCCAAGCACGTGACAGAAGCCAATGCCAGCGTGATCTATGTACCGCCGCCCTTCGCGGCTGACTCGATCCTCGAAGCGATTGATGCCGAGATGGAAGTGATCGTCTGCATCACCGAAGGTATCCCGGTTCTGGACATGATGAAGGTGAAGCGCGCGCTGGAAGGCAGCAAGTCACGCCTGATTGGCCCGAACTGCCCCGGTGTCATCACGCCGGATGCTTGCAAGATCGGCATCATGCCCGGCCACATTCACAAACGCGGGAGCGTGGGTGTCGTTTCCCGCTCGGGTACGCTTACTTATGAAGCCGTGAAACAGACAACAGACGTAGGCCTGGGCCAATCCACCTGTGTGGGCATCGGCGGTGACCCGATCAAAGGCACCGAGCATATCGACGTGCTGGAATGGTTCCTGGCCGATGACGAAACCGAGTCGATCATCATGATCGGTGAAATCGGTGGCTCGGCCGAGGAAGAAGCTGCGCAGTTCCTGGCGGATGAGGCCAAGAAGGGCCGAAAGAAGCCGACCGCCGGTTTCATCGCAGGCCGCACAGCCCCTCCGGGCCGCCGCATGGGCCACGCGGGCGCGATTGTCGCCGGTGGCAAAGGCGGTGCCGAGGACAAGATCGAAGCCATGCGCTCAGCCGGTATCGTTGTGGCGGAAAGCCCGGCAACGCTGGGTGAGGCCGTGCTGGAAGCGATTGGGTAAGGCATGACCCTCGACCGGCTCAGCATCCATTGGGGTTTGACCATTTGCATAGGTGCTGTCGTGAACTTCACGAGTCCAGCAGTTGCACAAACCGCCATTGAGCGTGCCGCATTCGCGTGCATGCAATTGGATGAAGAGTCGGCTTACGCCAAATTGCAAAGTCTCGGCTGGCAACGATTAATGCCAGTCGAACTCTCGGCAGAAGAAAAAGAAGTGCTTTCGACCGAGCATTTCCTGTTTAAAGCCCAGAGACCTAATAACCCCCATAGGCAGCAATCCTTCGAAGAAACCGCCAAGATTGCGACTAAGCGCGTCGAGCAACAGATGGCTCGCAACGCTTCCGCTTCAGACTTTTCGGGTGGCGCTGTTTTGAGGTACCGTTCCACGCAAGATTTAGTTAGTGTGCAAACTGAAAACCATAGAAAGTTTGAAAGAACATCTTGCACCTTTTTCTATACGCAACAAACTTCGCCGGGTCTCTTCGCACATGTGCAACGAAATCTTAAGTCATCTGGCTTTGGGAACTCACTTGTGGCTCGGATTGGAGCTTGGGACAACTACAAAAATGGTATTGAGCAAAGCGTAGAAGTTTACCTTTGGGACACTGCGCGCATCAGCGTGGCACTCCAACGAGAGTTTCCCGGAGAACTCATGGTTGTAGCCTCGGTTTGGCAACATGCTGAAAACAAGAAGGGGGATGAATAATGTCTCTCGGTCTTGAGATCAGATTGGGACTGCTATGACCTTCTCTGACGCCATCCGCACCTGTTTCTCCAAGTTTTTCACCTTCTCGGGGCGTGCCTCACGGCCCGAATACTGGTTCTTTTTCCTGTTCATCGTGATCTGGAACATCATCGCCGGGATCATCGACTGGCAGTTCTTCACGCAAGTCTCGGTCAGCCAGACCGACGAGGTTAAAGCCGTCACCGCCACGTCCTCTGCGCCAGTACAAAGCATCGTTGGCCTGATCGTATTTTTCCCGCATCTGGCCGTCGCGTGGCGGCGGATGCATGATACCGGGCGCAGCGGGCTTTTTGCCTTGCTACCGATCCTGCTGATCCTCGGTGCCGGGGCGGTTCTGTTCTTCGGCATCGGCCTTGCCTCCAGTTTCCAGCATGGCGGCAATCTGGACATCCTGTTCACCCGCGCCACGTTGCTGGTCGTTATCCCGACACTGCTTGTTTTGTTTGTGTCGCCCCTCCTGGTTCTGTGGTGGCTGACCCGCCCCAGCCAGCCAGGCACCAATCAATACGGTCCCAACCCACATGAGGTAGCCCAATGACCGAACATACGCCCAACTCTGCCTTTCATGCCTCAAGCTTTATGCAGGGGCACAATGCCGAATATCTGGAGCAGCTATATGCCCAGTACACCAAGGACCCGAACGCGGTGGATGCTGCCTGGGTCGAATTCTTCCGGCAGATGGGCGACGCCACACCGGACGTCCAGCGCGAGGCCGAAGGGCCGTCTTGGGCACGGACCGACTGGCCTCCGATGCCGACGGATGATCTGACTGGTGCATTGACGGGAGAATGGGCCGAAATCGATGCTAAGGCAGCGGGCGACAAGATCAAGGACAAGGCCGAAGCCAAGGGCGTTCAGGTCAGTGAAGACCAGATCAAACGCGCGGTTCTGGACAGTTTGCGGGCACTGATGCTGATCCGGGCCTATCGCATCCGGGGCCATCTGGCTGCCGATCTCGACCCGTTAGGCATGCGCGCTGCCAGCACTCATCCCGAGCTGGACCCAAAGACGTATGGCTTTACCGAAGCCGACATGGACCGCCCGATCTTTATCGACAACGTGCTGGGTTTG
The DNA here is from genome assembly GCF_059611005.1 of Ruegeria sp. CDSB117. Classification (NCBI taxonomy): domain Bacteria; kingdom Pseudomonadati; phylum Pseudomonadota; class Alphaproteobacteria; order Rhodobacterales; family Roseobacteraceae; genus Ruegeria; species Ruegeria sp. CDSB117. The sequence goes on along the minus strand of NZ_JBXWOS010000004.1, from coordinate 102,182 downwards.
CAGATGGCCAGCATGCGCCAGATTGTCGAAATCGTGAAACGGACCTATTGCGGTACGTTCGCGCTACAGTACATGCATATCTCAAATCCGGAAGAAGCCGCATGGCTGAAAGAGCGGATCGAAGGGTATGGCAAGGAAATCCAGTTCACCAAGGAAGGCCGCAAGGCGATCCTGAACAAAATGGTCGAGGCCGAAGGCTTCGAAAAGTTCCTGCACGTGAAATACATGGGCACCAAGCGGTTTGGTCTGGACGGAGGCGAGGCGTTGATCCCCGCGATGGAGCAGATCATCAAGCGCGGCGGTGCGCTGGGTGTCAGTGATATCGTGATCGGCATGCCTCACCGTGGCCGTCTGAACATCCTGGCCAACGTGATGCGCAAACCCTATCGCGCTATCTTCAACGAGTTTCAGGGCGGCAGCTTCAAACCCGAAGATGTCGACGGTTCCGGCGATGTGAAATATCACCTCGGCGCGTCCAGCGACCGTGAGTTCGATGGCAACAGCGTCCACCTGTCGCTGACGGCAAACCCGTCTCACCTTGAGGCGGTGAACCCGGTTGTTCTGGGCAAGGTCCGCGCCAAGCAGGATCAGTTGGGCGATGAAGATCGCACCAGGGTCATGGGTATCCTGTTGCACGGTGATGCGGCTTTTGCTGGTCAGGGTGTTGTGGCCGAAGGGTTCGGCCTGTCCGGCCTCAAGGGTCATAAGACCGGCGGCACCATGCATATCGTGGTGAACAATCAGATCGGCTTTACCACCGCACCACATTTCAGCCGTTCCAGCCCCTACCCCACAGATATTGCTCTTATGGTTGAGGCACCGATCTTCCATGTAAACGGTGACGACCCCGAGGCTGTGACCCACGCTGCCAAAGTGGCGACCGAGTTCCGTCAGAAGTTCCACAAAGACGTTGTCATCGATATCTTCTGCTATCGCCGGTTCGGGCATAACGAGGGCGATGAGCCCATGTTCACCAACCCGATCATGTACAAGAAGATCAAGACCCATAAGACCACGCTGTCGCTGTACACCGAGCGTTTGGTCAAAGACGGCCTGATCCCCGAGGGCGAGATCGAGGATTTGAAGGCCGCCTTCCAGGCCCATCTGAATGATGAGTTCGAGGCGGGCAAGGACTATAAACCCAACAAGGCCGACTGGCTGGATGGGCGTTGGTCGCATCTGGACAAAAACAAAGAAGAATATGTCCGCGGCGACACCGCAATTAAACCGGAAACACTGGCCCAGATTGGCAACGCGCTGAGCCATGCGCCTGAAGATATCGCAGTGCACCGGACCGTCGCGCGTCTTCTGGATCACAAGAAACAGATGTTCGAAAGCGGCAAAGGATTTGACTGGGCCACGGGCGAGGCCCTGGCCTTCGGCTCGCTGCTGACCGAAGGCTATCCTGTCCGCCTGTCAGGGCAGGATGCGACACGCGGGACGTTCAGCCAGCGTCATTCGGGTTTTGTGCATCAGGAAACTGAAGAGCGGTACTATCCGCTGAACAACATTCGCGAAGGCCAGTCGAAATACGAAGTGATCGACTCGATGCTCAGCGAATATGCGGTTCTGGGTTTTGAATACGGGTTTTCGTTGGCCGAGCCAAATGCACTGACCCTGTGGGAGGCACAGTTTGGCGATTTTGCCAACGGCGCGCAAATCATGTTCGACCAGTTTATCAGCTCGGGCGAAAGCAAGTGGCTGCGGATGTCCGGCTTGGTTTGTCTGTTGCCTCATGGCTTTGAAGGGCAAGGACCGGAACACTCGTCCGCACGTCTTGAACGGTTCCTGCAGATGTGTGGTCAGGACAACTGGATCGTGGCCAACTGCACAACCCCTGCGAACTATTTCCACATCCTGCGCCGTCAGCTGCACAGGACCTTCCGCAAGCCGCTGATCCTGGTGACGCCCAAATCGTTACTGCGCCACAAGCTGGCGGTCAGCACAGCAGAAGAGTTCACCACCGGTTCAAGCTTCCATCGCGTGTTGTGGGACGATGCACAGCACGGAAACTCGGAAACCAAATTGGTCAAGGACGACAAGGTCAAACGCGTGGTGATGTGTTCCGGCAAGGTCTACTACGATCTCCTCGAAGAACGCGACGAGCGCGGCATCGATGATGTCTATCTGATGCGGATTGAGCAGTTCTATCCCTTCCCAGCTCATTCGCTGATTAATGAGCTTGAGCGCTTCAAGGGTGCCGAAATGATCTGGTGTCAGGAAGAACCCAAGAACCAGGGTGCATGGACCTTTATCGAACCGAATATCGAATGGGTTCTGACCCGCATCGGCGCCAAGCACACACGGCCGCGTTATGTCGGCCGCTCCACATCGGCTTCTCCCGCGACGGGTCTGGCCAGCCAACACAAAGCCCAACAAGAAGCGCTGGTCGACGAAGCGCTGAGCATTGAAGGAAAATAATCGATGTCCATTGAAGTTCGAGTTCCCACGCTTGGCGAGTCGGTGACCGAAGCCACGGTTGCGACATGGTTCAAAAAACCCGGCGACGCCGTAGCCGTTGATGAAATGTTGTGCGAGTTGGAGACCGACAAGGTCACAGTCGAAGTTCCTTCTCCTGCTGCTGGCGTGATGGGCGAAATCGTCGCCGCCGAAGGTGAAACCGTTGGCGTTGACGCGCTGCTGGCCACTATTGCCGCAGGCGAAGGCGCAGCCCCTGCCCCGGCAGCAGCTCCGGCCACGACTGCGGCGGCAGCTCCGGCGGCGTCGGGCGGCAGTGTCGACGTGATGGTGCCAACCTTGGGTGAATCCGTGACTGAAGCGACTGTTTCGACATGGTTCAAGCAGGTCGGTGACAGCGTCGCGCAGGATGAGATGCTGTGCGAGCTGGAAACAGACAAGGTCTCGGTCGAGGTTCCTGCGCCGGCTGCAGGCGTTCTGGCAGAAATCGTCGCCCCCGAAGGCGCGACAGTCGAAGCTTCGGCCAAACTGGCGGTGATTTCGGGCGCAGCGGCTGGAACTGCTGCTGCTCCGGCTCCTGCGGCGGCAGCCCCGGCTGCAGCAGCAAGCACCGGCAAGGACATCGCCAACGCGCCATCCGCTGAAAAAGCTATGGCAGAGGCCGGCTTGTCTGCGGATCAGGTCACCGGCACCGGTCGTGATGGCCGGATCATGAAAGAAGATGTCGCCCGCGCAGCAGCAACATCGGCTGCCCCAGCACCTGCGGCGGCTCCGGCCCCGGCACAAGCGCCACGGGCACCGGTTGCTGCGCAGGATGCAGCCCGTGAAGAGCGCGTGCGGATGACCCGCCTGCGCCAGACCATCGCCAAGCGTTTGAAGGATGCGCAGAACACGGCTGCAATCCTGACCACCTTCAATGAGGTGGACATGACCGAGGTGATGGCCCTGCGCAACGAATACAAAGACCTGTTCCAGAAGAAACACGGTGTGAAGCTGGGCTTTATGTCCTTCTTCACCAAGGCGTGCTGCCACGCGCTGAAAGAGGTTCCCGAAGTCAACGCCGAGATTGACGGCACAGACATCGTCTACAAGAACTTCGTTCACATGGGCGTCGCCGCCGGTACGCCTCAGGGTCTGGTTGTTCCGGTCATCCGAGACGCCGACAGCATGTCCTTTGCCGATATCGAAAAGGCCATCGCCGAAAAGGGCAAGCGCGCCCGTGATGGCAAATTGTCCATGGCAGAGATGCAGGGCGGCACCTTCACCATCTCGAACGGTGGTGTCTATGGCTCGCTGATGTCTTCGCCGATCCTGAACCCGCCACAATCGGGTATTCTGGGCATGCACAAGATCCAGGACCGACCGATGGTCATCAATGGTGAGATCAAGATCCGCCCGATGATGTATCTGGCACTGTCCTATGACCACCGGATTGTTGACGGCAAGGGCGCGGTGACGTTCCTTGTACGTGTGAAAGAGGCGCTGGAAGACCCGCGCCGCCTGCTGATGGATCTGTAATCATGGCGACACATGTACTCTGGCAAGCCGACGTGGCCGACTTTGATGTCTGGCTGAAGGTGTTTGAAGAAGACAAACCGATGAGAGAGGCCGCGGGCATCCGCGACCTCCATATCTGGAAAGACCCTGATCGCAAGGACCACGCGGTCGCGTTGTTCGAGATCACCGATCTCGACCGAGCCCAGAGCTTCATCGAATCCGAAGAGCTGGCCATGCACCACGAACGTGGTGGCGTGGCACATATCCAGACCAAGGTTCTGGACCCTGTCTGACAGCATAAGGCAGCGCCCCTACCGGGGGCGTGGCACAAACGGGTAACGCGATGACTTTCGACTGCTCAATGGGAACCGCTGGATGACCACGGAACTGACCGTCCTGACCCTCGCCGCACTGCTTTGGGTCGCGCAATTCGTGGCATATTTGGCGGCCGGGCACGGTAAGATTGACTTCGGTCACGCGATAGGCCCCCGGGATGTCCCCTTTGACAAACCCGGGGTTTCGGGACGGCTGCACCGCGCGCTGAGCAATCACACCGAAGGTTTGGTTCTGTTCGCAATTGCGGCGCTTGTTGTGACGGTGTCTGGTGAAGCAAACGGTTTCACAGCTGCTTGTAGCTGGGTCTATTTGATCGCTCGCATCCTCTATGTCCCGGCCTACGCTTTGGGCTGGACACCTTGGCGAACCGTATTTTGGATCGTTGGCCTGTCGGCCAACACTGTAATGTTGCTGGCGGCTGTCTTTTGATTCAGTCGCTGACATGGATAATGTAATGGGGAAACGCCCCGGCGTGCAGAAAATTGCCGCCATCCCCGTAATCGATAAGGACCTGACACATGGCAAATTATGACGTTATCGTAATCGGATCAGGCCCCGGCGGCTATGTTTGCGCCATCCGTTGCGCTCAGCTGGGCCTGAAGACTGCCTGCGTCGAAGGGCGTGAAACTCTGGGCGGCACGTGCCTGAACGTCGGCTGTATCCCGTCCAAGGCGCTGCTGCATGCCAGCCATCAGCTTCATGAGGCCGAGCATAACTTTGCCAAGATGGGCCTGAAGGGCAAAAGCCCCTCGGTCGATTGGAAACAGATGCAGGGCTACAAGCAGGAAACGATCGACGGCAATACCAAGGGTATCGAGTTCCTGTTCAAGAAAAACAAGATCGACTGGCTGAAAGGCTGGGGCTCGATCCCCGCAGCCGGTCAGGTCAAAGTGGGTGATGAGATTCACACCGCCAAGAACATAATTATCGCATCTGGGTCCGAACCGTCCTCGCTGCCCGGGGTCGACGTTGACGAAAAGGTTGTGGTGACTTCGACCGGCGCTTTGTCTCTGAACAAGGTTCCAAAGAAGTTGGTGGTGATCGGCGCGGGCGTGATCGGGCTGGAACTGGGCTCGGTCTATCAGCGTCTAGGCGCGGAGGTGACTGTGGTCGAATTCCTAGATGCGATCACTCCCGGCATGGACCCTGAGGTGCAGAAGACCTTCCAGCGCATCTTAAAGAAACAAGGCCTGAAATTTGTCATGGGTGCGGCGGTTCAAAAGACCGAAGCGACCAAGACCAAGGCCAAGGTGACTTACAAACTGCGCAAGGATGACAGCGAACATGTGATCGAAGCTGATACAGTTCTGGTCGCCACCGGGCGCAAACCGTACTCGGATGGTTTGGGTCTGGAAGCGTTGGGTGTTGAAATGACACCGCGTGGTCAGATCAAGGTGGGGGCCGATTGGCAGACAAACGTGCCGGGCATTTACGCCATCGGTGACGTAACAGAAGGCCCCATGCTGGCGCACAAGGCCGAAGATGAAGGTATGGCCGCAGCCGAGCAGGTTGCGGGCAAGCATGGGCACGTGAACTACGGCGTCATCCCGGGTGTGATCTACACATGGCCCGAGGTCGCAAATGTGGGCGAAACCGAAGAGACCCTGAAAGAACAGGGCCGCGCCTATAAAGTCGGCAAGTTTATGTTCATGGGCAACGGACGCGCCAAGGCGAACTTAATGACCGATGGGTTTGTCAAAATTCTGGCCGACAAGGAAACTGATCGCATTCTGGGCTGCCACATCATCGGCCCCGGTGCTGGCGATCTGATCCACGAGGTTTGCGTGGCGATGGAATTTGGTGCCTCGGCCGAGGATCTGGCCCTGACCTGCCACGCCCACCCGACCTATTCCGAGGCCGTGCGTGAGGCTGCGTTGGCCTGTGGCGACGGACCAATCCACAGCTGATAAACAACCCCGGCACCCGTCAGGCTGCCGGGGTTAACCACGCGTCCAGATAGGTTTCTAACCTATCTGAAAAGCTCTCTGCCTCATGCAACGCGCAGAACTTCAGCGACATGGACTGAATAGCAAAGGCCTGAACCCCCTCAGCCAACAAATCGGGGGATATGTCTTTGCGAACCTTCGCGGTTTCCAACCAGCCAGCGACCAGTCGGACATAGCGCTCGAAGCAACGTGCTATAGGCCCGATCTCGGTGATTGCCGTAGCGCCTGAGTACCGAATGATCAGATCAAACACATAGCGCTCGGACGTCATGAAGGCGTGGATCGGTTGCAGCGCATCGGCGATTTCGGGGGCCGTGCGTGGGGCGGGGCCCTGTTCGACCTGATCGAAACAGGCAACCAGCCTCTCACCAATCAGCATTTCCATCAGCGCGTCTTTATCCCGGAAATGCGCAAAAAAGGTTCCCTTTGCGACCCCGGCTGCCTGAACCACGTCTTCCACTCGCAAAGCCTGATAGCCGTTTCTTTCGATAACGTCCTCTGCCGCCTCAATTAATCGGGCGCGCGTTTTAAGGGTTCTCTTTTGAACTGTCTTTTGCATATGCCCTGTTCGCATGTTTTTTGACCGTGGTCAAATTTTGCAATTGACCACGGTCACTTTTTACCTCTATAAACTGACCACGGTCATTTTTGGAGATTCGCGATGCACCCTAAGAAAATCCTGATCCTCGACGGACACCCAGGCGAAACCAGCCTGTCCCGAACATTTGCAGAAACCTATGCCGACGCGGCCAAACAACAGGGGCACGACGTTCGCATGATTCACCTAAGCGACCTGCAATTTGACCATGACTTCGGTCAGGGAAACTATGAGGACTTCAAACCGTTGGAACCCGCATTGGAACAAGTGCTGCAGGATTTTGAATGGAGCGAACACCTTGTCCTGACAGCACCGATGTGGTGGGGCGGCTTGCCGGCCAAGCTGAAAGGTTTGATTGACCGGGCATTCATCCCCGGACGCACCTTCGACACGCGAAATACAACAAGGATCGGCTTTCCAGCACCTATGCTGACAGGGCGCACAGCGCGGGTCATCCTGACCTCGGATACGCCGGGCTGGTTCATGCGTTTGATCTACAGGCAAGCCCTGATCCGCCAGATCCGCGATCAGATTCTGGGATTTGTCGGCTTCAAACCGACCCGGTTCACTTACTTTTCGGGCGCCAGCTATCCCAAACCCGGCAGCGTGGATCGTTGGATATCAAAGGTAGCCCGGATCGGTGCCGCGGCAGCCTGATCCCGTGCTTACCCGACCTATTCAAGGCCGCTCGTAAAGTTGCGCTCGCCTATGGCGGCAGGTCGATCCAATAGTGAATTCAATATGGGACAACCCGGGCGCAACCGGGTGGTCGACCGATTAACATTATTCTGCTGGCTCGTTGGTGACAGAGTTAGATTGAGCCGACGGCTTTTTGGGCCGGAACAGACGCCACGCATCCTGGAACGGCAACACGTACAGTTTCAGGCAAGAGTCCAACCTCAGGCCGTTGTCCTTTTCCGTTACACCAAATTTCACGTCCCTGTTGTCTTCAGGCATCACGTAAGTGCCGAAAACCACATCCCAGAATGGGAACATGAAAGCAAAGTTCTTGTCCAGGTGATCCGGGTGACAGCTGTGATGCACGTGATGATGCGCGGGTGACGGAAATACTTTTGACCAAACACCGGGCCAACGCAGCCAAATATGGGAATGACGCAAATTATAGCCCGCGAAGTTAAACAGGAACATAAAAACCGGAACGCCCAAAATAACAGGAAGGTTGGGGTGATACCCCAAGATCCGGAAAGTGAAGCCGGTGATAGCCCCCCCGCCCAGACCAATCAAAATATTGTAAAAAAAATTATCAATCGGATGCTCGCGGAAGTTGGAAATCGGGTGCATCACTTCAGCACTGTGATGGACTTTGTGAAATTGCCACAAAAGCGGGATTTTATGCTGTAGATAGTGCGCAAAAAAGCCAAGAAAATCTGCGACAAGGAACAGTACAGCCATATACGCAAGGGTGATACCGGCGCCTGTCCAACCCTCTAAAGACTGTGCCGGAGCAGCTTCATTGATACTGAACCCGCCGCTCGCCCAATAGTAGGACAGAGCCGCTGCAGCAGCGGACAGGCCAATCATCAAGAAGTGACCAATAAACATATGAAAGAAGAAGTATCGGACATCAAGCCAAGCTGAAGGGTGCCTCCAGACCTTTTTAGGGAACAGAAAACCAACAAAGCTCGTTTCGCCCAAAACCTCAGATGTGTTTTTTCGATTTCTGACGTAAATCCAGAACGCGATCAAAACCGAACTGCACAAATAAACGTAGTAGATTCGATTAACGGGATCGAACGGATACATAAGTACATTCCGAACATGTTCAAAAAACGAGTTCAGAAGGGATTGTAACTGCTGCATTGTGGCCTCGGATCGTTTTTTACATCCTTAATTTTGGCCGAGCATTTGTCCACACTAGTGACAATTCCGTGACGATTTGTGGTCAGTTCACCACATCGTCTTCGCGGCGCGCGCGCCCCATTCCTGATCATATTGCGTGCCGCCTTCCTCGCCGTCCGACGACTCGGCGAGGATTTCACCGACGGTCGGCACATGCGCAGTCTCGTCGCCACTGACCCAGGTACGGGCCCGCATCAAGGCGCGGGCGCATTGGGTGTAAATCTCAGTGATTTCGATTACGATTACTGTTGCTGGTTTTTTGCCCTGCTTTTCGAACTGCACGCGCAAATTTTCATCAGCTGTCACATGCGCCGTGCCATTCAATCGCACGACACTGTTGGACCCCGGCACCATGAACATCAACGACACTCGCGGGTCGCGCACGATATTGCGCAGACTGTCCAGCCGGTTATTTCCGCGCCAGTCAGGCATCGCCAGTGTGTGCGGATCAAGTTCCAGTACAACCGGGCCGTCGTCACCTCGCGGGCTGCCATCGACACCCTCGGGCCCGACGGTGCTGAGGATGCACAGGCGCGACGCCATGATCCATTTGCGATAAAGCGGAGTGAGCTGTCTGGCCACTTTGCGCAGTGAAGGCGCGCCCGGTGTGCCGTAGAGCGCCTCAAGCGTTTCGATGTTCTTAATGAGCTCCATCCGGTTCAAACCCCACTTCTCGCATCAATGCATTGGATCGTGTTTCGATCACGTCTTCCAGACGTCCAAGAAATTGATCCCGCCCCACACCCGGTTCGATCGGGTCAAGAAAGTCGACGATTGCAAGACCAGGTTTGCGCATAACCCCGGTACGCGGCCAGAAAACACCAGCATTCGTCGCAACCGGCACACAAGGAAAGCCCAGCCCTTCATACAGAACCGCCGTCCCAACTTTGTAAGGTTTCTTCGCCCCCGGTGCGACGCGTGTGCCCTGCGGGTAAATCACAAGCTGCCCGGGTTCAGAGAACTCTTTAGCCACGTCTTTGACCATCTTGGCGACGGCAGCACCCTTTCTGCCGCGATCAACCGGTATACACCCAAGGCGGCGGGCATAGAGACCGATAACCGGGGTATACAGCAGTTCCCTTTTCATAATGAACTTGCCGTGCGGAATGGCGCTGAAAATCATGATGATGTCGAGAAAGGACTGGTGTTTGGCTCCGATCACGACCTCGTCCACGGGAACGTTTCCGCGAACCTCACAACGGATGCCAACCATCCAGCTGGCCAACCAGATCGTCGATCGCGCGTAGGTTTTACAGGCTTGCAATGCCCCGCGTTTGGTAAACAGCGCGTAGGGCGCGAAAACGATACCAAGGATCAGCATCCACGCATAAATCACGATCATGAAGATCAAAGAGCGCACCCATTGGATCGCTGTAACCATCACGAAAGCTCCTTCAATTTGCGCACGGCCGCTGTCCAGGTGGCCAAGAACGCCACCGCAGCCCCCAGCAGAGGTATCAGCGCAGGCAACAGCCAGCCAACCCCCTGAAAACCCAATCCGGTCAGAAACCCGCCTTCAACTGAGGCTTCGGGCAACAGCAGAACACCGGTCATGCCGAACAGCACGCCAACGAGGGCACCGAAGAAAGCGCGATATGTGAACCGCCGTACAAATGCGCTGGCGATAAAACGATCACGGGCACCGACAAGGCGCAGGACTTCGATGATTTGGGCATTGGCCGCCAATGAGGCATTGGCCGCCAGCGTGATCATCGCCGCCGTTGCGCCGCCAATCAGCAGGATAGACACCCAGCCCAATCGCCGCAGCGAGTTTGCCGCCTCGACCAGCGGCTCGCGCCAGCGTGAATGGTCGTCCAGCACGGCGCCGGGCACTTCGGCGCCAAGTCGCAAGCGCAAACCAGCGGTATCTAGACCCGGTTCGCCCTCGATGATTTCTATCAGTTGCGGAATAGGCAGCGTATCCAGCGGCAAATCAGGACCGAACCACGGGGACAAAAGCGCGACCTGTTCCTCTGCGGTCAGGGCGCGTGCCGACGCAACGCCTGGGGTTTGGGCCAGCACGGTCAGCGCGGCCTCGGTCTGGGCGGAAAGCTGTTCGGCGGGCGCGTTTATACGCAAAGTGGCAGCCCCTGCTAGTTCCGATGCCCAACGGTCGGCCAGCCGGCCTGATGCCAGCGACAAGGCAAGCGCGAAAACGGCCAGAAAGGCCATCGCGCCAGAAACGAACAGTGTCAGCTGCGCCGTGTAGCCGGATGGTGGAACAACCCGATCTGCGCGTTTGTCGCGCACCAGCATGCTGCGGATGGTGCCCTTGTTCATAGATCCGCCCCCGCCAATTGAATCTGGCGCTGCGATATCCGAAGGACACGGGCCTGAACCTGGCTTTTGGCCGCGCGGATCAGGCTCAGGTCATGGGTCGCGATCAGCACGGTCTTGCCCATCTTGTTCAACTCGACCAGCAGGCGCAGCAATCGCTGGGACATTTCCCAATCCACATTGCCGGTCGGCTCATCGGCCAGCACAACGTCCGGCGACAAGATAACCGCCCGCGCCAAAGCTGCGCGCTGACGCTCACCCCCGGAAAGCTCCGGCGGAAGCGCATCGAGCCGTGTGCCCAGCCCGACCCAGTTCAGCAATTCCAGCAGGTCTTCTTTCTGCGCATTCTCGCCTTTGCCGGACACCATCAATGGTAAAGCGACGTTTTCAGCCAAGGTCATATGGTCCAGAAATCGGCAATCCTGATGCACGACCCCGATCCGGCGACGCAGCAGCGCCATCTGATCTCGGTCCAGGCGTGCAATGTCCTGCTCAAATGCGGTCATCCGTCCTGATGTGGCCAGCAACGCGCCATAACATAGCTTGAGCAAGGTCGTCTTGCCCGCACCCGACGGACCGGTCAGAAAATGGAACGACCCCGGCTGCAACTGAAGCGACACGTCGCTTAGCAACTCACCATCACCATAGGTGTAGCTGACGTTTTCCAGCTCGATCACAAGGGCCCCCAATTATTGTTGCCGCCCTTCTTGCCCGAGCGCGGTTGTGGTTTCAATGCCTGCACCGGGTCGAATTGGTGACACTTGCCGTGTGAAACCGAAAACACCCTTTGCGGTCAGGTCTTAACGGAATAACATCCCTGAAAAAACTATTATCAGGTCGGGCCCCCGACCGGGAGGCAGCATGCGTCTTACTTGTCCGAATTGTGGTGCTCAGTACGAAGTGCCAGACGAGGTCATTCCCGAGGAAGGCCGCGATGTGCAGTGTTCCAACTGCGAAAAGACTTGGTTTCAGGCCAAATACCCCGAAACTGCATCTGAACCGGTAAGGCCGGAACCGCCCGCGGACGAACCCGCGGCAAAGGCGGAAACGCCAGAGATTGTCGCGAAACCTGTCGAAGAGCCCAAATCAGAGCCCGAACCTGCCGCAGCTTCCTCGACCGGCAATGTCGACCCGGCGGTTGCCAACATCCTCAAGGAAGAAGCGGCCCGCGAAGCAGACCTGCGCGCCCACGAAGGCGGTAGCCTTGAGACGCAGACCGATTTGGCACTCGACGCGCCGCCCGAAGTGGAAAAAGCCGCTAAGGACCTGATCGCGACAGAAACCGCAAAGGATTTCGGTCAGAAAGACGCGTTGCCGGACATCGAGGCAATCAATTCCAGCCTACGCAGCGACGACCCCCTGCCAAAGCTGGACGAAGACATGCCCCCACCGCGCAAGTCTGGCGGATTCCGGCGCGGGTTCCTGCTGATTCTGATTATCGGCGTGATCCTGTTGCTGATCTACAGCAATTCTCAGAAGATTTCCGAAGCGGTGCCGCAGGCTGATCCGGTTCTCAACAGCTATGTCTCTCTGGTGGATCAGGCGCGTTTGTGGCTTGAGGCACAGACCGGGTCTGGCACCTCTCAGAACTGACTTAGATCAGAACCTCTCTAACAGGCGTTTGAGGTATTCAAGTTCGATCTGGGGGCGATCCGATTCCCCAGTCCGGCGACGGATTTCGTCCAGCAATTCGCGAGCGCGGCGATAGACATCTTCACCCTGCAGCAGATTTTCATCGGTCGAGATTGTGCCATTGGCCCCCGGGCTACGGCCCAGCGGATCACGGTTGTCGGCTTGCATATCTCCTTCCTGCGACCCTTGGCCCGGCTGGTTCTGCTGGTTTTGAGCCAGTGCTTCGCCCAGGGATCGCATGCCCTCGCGCAGGGCCTCCATCGCTTCGGACTGTTGGTCGATTGCTTCGGCCAGATCATCGCCGCGCAGGGCTTCCTCGGCACCCTCCATCGCGCGCCCGGCACGGTCCAGCGCATCGCGCGCGGCGTCACCTTCGGGCGTTCCGGTTCCGGGCAATCCTTGCTGCTGGCGGTTCAGCTCGTCGCGTAAGGCCTGTTGGCGATCCGCAAGTGACCCCTGGCCTTGCTGGCTGCCGCCGCCCTGTTCGTCAGTCCCCTGACCCTGACCGCCTTGTCCTTCGTGGCTCTGACCCCGGCCCTGCCCACCCGAGCGGCCTTCGTTGCCCTGGCTTTCGCCGGCTTGCGCGCCGGGGTTGAACTGTTCCTGTAGGTCACGGAAGGCCTGATCGCTCAGACCCTGCTGTTCGCGCAGAGTTTCGGCCAATCCTTCCATCGCCTGCTGGCCTTCGGACTGTTGCCCCTGACCCTGGCCCTGGGTAACGCGCATATTCTCCATCATCTGCTGGAACTCTTCCAGCGCTTGCTGCGCCTCGGCCATGCGGCCCTGTTCCATCAGCTCTTGAATACGGTCCATCATGCGCTGCAGGTCGTCCTGCGTCATTTGCATGGACTCGCCGTCCTGACCTTGCTGGTTCTCGTCGAAATCGCCGTTTTCCTGCGCCAGACGCTGCAATTGGCGCATGTAGTCCTGCGTTGCCTCGCGCAGTTCTTGCATCAACTCGGCGATCTCTTCATCAGTGGCACCGTTTTTCATCGCTTCAGTCAGACGTTCCTGCGCGCGGCGCATACGCTCCAGCGCGTCGGCAAGAGTGCCGTCTTCGATCAGAACGCCTAGCTCCCAAAGCGCCTCGGCGATTTCTGCCTGCTGTTCCTGTTTCAGGCCGTACTCGTTGAACATTTCCAACCGGCGTAGGATCACGCGTAAGCGCAGATAGGCGGTGTCGGACCGGAAAAGCTCTTCGGGCAGGTGCGATACCGCCCGCAGCAGCTGCGAAACCCGGGTCGCGTTTTCGCGCGTCCACAGCAGATCGCGGCGCTGTTCGATCACGGCAGCGGCCAGCGGGTCAAAGAACCGACGGGCGGGCAGCGCGGTCGCATAAGGCTCGGATTGCCCCTCTTGATCCGCCGCGTCTCGGGCCATCAAAGTGATTTTCACAGGCAAATGCGCCCATGGGTGTTGTGAAAAATCCTCGATAAGGTCTTCGGTGAAATCCGCCCGGTCGCCGGTGATCGGCATGGGTAGTTCAACCGTTATGACCTCGCGCGGCTCAGGCGCAGCCGTCAGACCATACTGCCGGTCGACTGAGGCCAGATCCAATTCGATCACAGCTGAGCCGGATACCACGCCATAATCATCGCTGGCAGCAAATGGCAGTTTCATCTGACCGCCGGCCTCGGACTCGGCGGAACCGGCCACGGCCACCTGTGGGCGGGTATCCGCAACAACGTTTAGCGCCCAGTCGCGGCCCGATGGGCCGTCGATTTTGAACTGGCCCGAGCGTTCGACGACAAAATCCTGCTCCGGCTCGGTGGCCGCCTCAGTACCCAAAGGCGTGGTGGTTTCCGTCAAACTGTGCCCGCCGATTTCTCCGTAGAAGCGCAGAGTGATACGGCTGCCCTGCGGGACAGACAGTGTTGGATCGGATTGATCAGCCAGATACAGCGTCGGTAGCCCGGTGTAACGCGGCGGCTCAACCCAGCCTTCCCAGCTGGGGCCTTGCCCTGCCACGGCAGCGCCCGGCGCCATTTCGGCCACCGAGCCGATGCGCCAGAACGAACCGAACATCGCTGCGATCACCAGCGCCAGCAACGCCGAATAGCGCAACGCATAGGGGTCGCGATCCGCCAGCCGCAAATCGGGTTTGACAGGTTCCGCCTGCGCAACACGTCGCGCCATCCTATTCTGGTGCGCCCGCCACAGTGCAACGGAATCCGCGTCCATCGCGCCGATGGCTTGATCGTCTATCAAAGCTTGAATCGGCCGACCGGGCAGTGCCGCATCCAGCCGCATCAGCGCTTCGGCCCGTGTGGGGAAATGAAATCGCCTTGCGCCAACAAACAGCGTCGCGGCCAATCCCAGCAGTGCTACCGCGCCCACGCCCCAGACAATTTCAACGCGGACCTCGTCCTGCAAGCCCAGCATCAAAGCCGCCAGAATCGCCATCAAAACCGAGAAAAACGGCCAAAACGCGCGCAAAAACTGCTCGGCCAGCATCCCTGCGTGCGTCAGCCACAGGGACAGTCTTGGGATCGGCAGGTTGTGTTTTGCGCGCAAAGCGGGCCTCCTGATCGGGCCCACGCGCCTATCGCGTCAAAGCCACTCAGGTATGGTATCGCGGTTTATGATTTCGTCAAAGCTTGGCCGTTCACGAATAACTGCAAATTGATCCCCGTGCACCAGAACCTCGGGGATCAGGGGGCGGGTATTGTATTCGCTGGACATCACCGCGCCATAGGCCCCGGCACTACGGAACGCGACCAAATCGCCTGGCGCAAGGGGCGGCATGTTGCGTTCCTTTGCAAAAGTATCTCCGCTTTCGCAAACCGGGCCGACAATGTCATAGGGTTGCTGTTCAACGCCCGGAGCGGGTTCCTGCACGGCCACAATATCGTGATGCGCCTCGTACATCGCCGGGCGGATCAGGTCGTTCATCGCGCCGTCGAGGATCAGAAAATCGCGGCCCTCGCC
This sequence comes from Ruegeria sp. CDSB117, assembly GCF_059611005.1. Classification (NCBI taxonomy): domain Bacteria; kingdom Pseudomonadati; phylum Pseudomonadota; class Alphaproteobacteria; order Rhodobacterales; family Roseobacteraceae; genus Ruegeria; species Ruegeria sp. CDSB117. The sequence goes on along the minus strand of NZ_JBXWOS010000004.1, from coordinate 86,690 downwards.
AGATTTCACGTAAATTACCTTGCTGACCATCAGACCGGCGTTTCCGGCAATCAGCCGGCCGGGTTCGATCTCGATCTCACAGCCCAGATGGCCCAGCGTTTTCTTGATCAACGCGCCATACTCCAACGGCAACGGTGGTGCGTCATTGGCGCGGGTGTATGGAATACCCAATCCCCCGCCCAGATCAAGGCGGCGGATATTGTGCCCCTCGGACCGCAGCTTTTCGGTAAGTTCGGCGACCTTGGTGTAGGCCATCTCGAACGGCTCTAACTCGGTCAGTTGCGAGCCGATATGGACGTCGATACCGATCACCTCCAGCCCCGGAAGGCTGGCTGCGTGGGCATAAACCTCAGATGCGCGTGCGATCGGAATCCCAAACTTGTTCTCAGACTTGCCAGTCGCGATCTTGGCATGGGTCTTGGCGTCTACGTCCGGATTCACCCGAACGGTGATCGGCGCGACCACACCCAGTTCCAACGCGATGGCGTTGATCACTTCCATCTCAGGTTCGGATTCCACGTTGAACTGGCGGATACCGCCGCTCAGCGCAGCGCGAATCTCATCGGCGGTTTTGCCAACGCCCGAGAACACGATCTTGTCGCCCTGCACGCCCGCCGCCCTGGCACGCAGGTATTCCCCGCCCGATACCACGTCCATCCCCGCACCGGCCTGTGCCAGCGTCTTAAGGATCGCCTGATTGCTGGCCGCCTTCATCGCATAGCAGACCAGATGATCCATGCCGTCCAGCGCATCGTCGAACAGCTGGAAATGCCGCAATAACGTCGCGGTGGAGTAAACATAGAATGGTGTTCCGACCGCAGCTGCGATTTCGGAAATCGGGACATCCTCGGCGTAAAGCGCGCCGTCGCGGTAGAGAAAGTGATCCATGACTGCGCGCTTAGACCAAAATGGCCACTCGGATCAATGGATTCCGCGCAAGATCAGTTCGATGTGGAAACACCGACCCGGCCATAGCCCGAGATTTTGATGCCGTTCCCGGTTGATGTCTCTGCGGGCTCAGGGCGGGGTTTATATGTTGGGTCGCAGGCTGCCAGTACGACTAGCGAGAGGATCAGGCCGATGGTTTTCATTGTCTTGACTTCTTTTTTGAATTTGGCGCTCGGCCACTATGCCGTTCAAATATGCATGGTTATGCGAGATTGCTATCGACGATTACAGCCCCAGGAAAACGCCGAGCCCGCCGCGTCGTAGGCCGACCCCGACACCGCCATAGGTGCCGCTGCTGCCGACACCGATATTTGCGCTCATCGTGGGTTGGATGGGTTCGCCGTCCGCTCCGCAGCCGGCCAGAAGAGCCCCGGCCGAAATAAGAAGCACCACACGTAGTATCCGCATCACACCAGCGCCTTCCACCGCTTGACCTGGGCACGCACCTGATCTGGTGCCGTGCCGCCATAAGACTGGCGTGAGTTTACCGAATTTTCGACGGTAAGGACAGAATAGACATTGTCGGTGATGTCCGCATGGACCGATTGCATGTCTTCCAGCGTCAGATCAGGCAGGTCACAACCCTTGCTTTCCGCCATGGCGACCAGCGATCCGGTAACGTGGTGCGCGTCGCGGAACGGCAGGCCCGGCACACGGACCAGCCAATCGGCCAGATCGGTCGCAGTCGAAAAACCAGACCCTGCGGCGGCAGCAAGGCTTTCGCGGTTGGCCGTCATGTCCTTGACCATGCCTTCCATCGCGGCCAGAGCAAGCATCCAGTTGTCGGCGGCGTCAAACACCTGTTCCTTGTCTTCCTGCATGTCCTTGGAATACGCCAGCGGCAATCCCTTCATAACCATCATCAGCGCAGTATTGGCGCCGTAAATCCGACCCACTTTGGCACGGATCAGTTCTGCGGCATCAGGGTTCTTTTTCTGCGGCATAATCGACGATCCGGTCGAGAACCGGTCAGAAAGCGTAACAAACCGGAACTGAGCCGAAGACCAGATGACCAACTCTTCGGCAAAGCGCGACAAGTGCACAGCGCAGATTGAGGCGGTCGACAGGAATTCGAGCGCGAAATCACGGTCGCTGACCGCATCCAGTGAGTTGGCGGCGGGGCGGTCAAAGCCCAGCGCCTCAGCCGTCATCTGACGATCGATGGGGAAGGACGTTCCAGCCAGCGCGGCTGCACCCAAGGGGGATTCGTTCATCCGGGCGCGGGCATCGCGGACGCGGGACAGATCGCGGCCAAACATCTCGACATATGCCATCATGTGATGGCCCCATGTGACGGGCTGCGCAACCTGCAAATGGGTGAAGCCGGGCATGACCCAATCAGCGCCAACCTCAGCCTGCGCCAAAAGCGCGCGGATCAGGGCCAGCAGGCCGGATTCAGCCGCATCAAACTGATCGCGGACCCATAGTTTGAAATCGGTCGCCACCTGATCATTGCGCGACCGGCCTGTGTGCAAACGGCCTGCGGGCTCTCCGATCACTTCTTTCAAGCGCGCCTCGACATTCATGTGGATGTCTTCCAGCGCGGTCGAGAACTGAAATTCTCCGTTCTGGATTTCTGACAAAACGGTGAGCAGCCCTTCCCGAATAGCCTGCGCATCACTATCAGTAATAACACCTGTGGCAGCCAGCATGGCGGCATGGGCACGCGAGCCTGCAATGTCCTGGGCTGCCATCCGCTGATCGAACCCGATCGAGGCATTGATAGCCTCCATGATCGCGTCTGGACCGGCGGCAAAGCGGCCGCCCCACATCTGGTTCGAAGATTGATCGGTCATGTAAGAAAACCCGGAGTTGATATGCGCCTATTTCGTCTGATCCCCCTTTATATGGCCCTTGCGTTGGGTGCAAACGCGGCTTTGGCCACGGATGCCGAAACTCTGGCACCGCTCCGGGAGGACTCCCTGAAGCGGCTGATCCTGCACAAAGAGCCAAAGCCAGTCGAAGCAGTTGAATTTGAGCTTGAGGATGACGGCGGCACCGCGACGCTTGCGGATTACAAGGGCAAGTATGTTCTGCTGAACTTCTGGGCCACTTGGTGTGCGCCGTGCCGCAAGGAAATGCCCCAGATCGCCGAGCTGCAAGAAGAGTTCGGCGGCGACAAGTTCGAGGTCGTAACTCTGGCCACGGGGCGCAACTCGCCAGCCGGGATCAAGAAGTTTTTCGAGGAAAACGGCATCGACAACCTGCCCCGTCATCAGGACCCCCAATCGGCAGTTGCACGCAAAATGGGCGTGATCGCCCTGCCAATCACTGTCATTCTGGACCCCGACGGCAATGAAATCGCCCGCCTGATCGGAGATGCCGAGTGGAACTCGGACAGCGCCAAGGCGATCATTTCAACCCTTGTAGAGGGCAACAGCTGAAGCATCAGGCCTTCCTGAACGTTTTGTGTTATGCTGAAACCGGCCCAGATGGGCCGGTTTTCGTTTGCAACCTGAAGGAAGGGGAGACGACGATGAAACCGGTAGTTCTGTTGATTGGAAAATTGCCCAACGTGATCGGTGATGTTGCGCGTCAATTGGATCACCTTCCGATCCAATGGCTTGGCGCGCATGATCAGGAAGAAGTCAAACGGCAGCTGGACGAAGAGCCGCGCATCGCCTGCGCGATCATGGGTGCCGGTCTTGATGACAGGATGCGCGGCGAGATGGTGGGAATAATCGCGGCGCGCAGGCCCGATATCTGTATCCACCTCAAGGATCGCGCCTCAGGGTCGGACGGATTGGTGCCGTTTGTCCAGCGAGTTGTCCAGTATGAGGTTCTGGACAGTCTGGAACATAGCTGACGCGACGCCACCTTTGACAGCCTGCCTGCCGATTTGCACTCTGCCGCGCAGGAGGACGGAATGCCGCTTGAAATTCTATTGGTTCTGGTGGTCGGGGGCATCGCCGGGATAACCCTGTTGCTGCACCTGACAGGTAGATCCCGATTGCGCGTGCTATCGCCCGAATTGGCGTGGTCAGAATGGCTGCGCCATGCGCCGGATGATGCGATCATCGAAGTCACCGTTGCACATGACGGGCACGCGGCCCTGATCCGAACCGAAACAGGAAATGGTCTGCTGTGGTCTTTTGGTGCAGACACCGTTGCCCGGCACCTGCTGGACTTTGATCTGCTGGATCACCCGCAAGGGTTCCAGGTTCAATTTCACGACTTCGGAACGCCCAAAGCCATAATCCACCTTGACGAACGCGAACGCCGCCACTGGCAGCACCTGATGGAGCCCGCATGACCGACCACGTGACTTTCCCGGACGCCGTGCAGTGGGCCGTCCCCTTTTTCATAGCTGCTATTCTGGCCGAGTTTCTGTGGATCGCCGTCAAAGGACGCGGCGGCCGCTATGAGACGCGGGACGCTGTCACATCGCTGATCATGGGGGCTGGCAACATCGCATCCGGCTTTTTGTTGGGGTTCATCGCCTATGCATTCTTCATGTGGCTGTGGCAGATCACGCCGCTAAACCTGGGCACCTCTATCCCCGTTATCCTTCTGTGCTTTGTGCTGGATGATTTCCGCTATTACTGGGTGCACCGCTTTGGTCACCGCATTCGCTGGGTCTGGGCCAGCCACGTGAACCACCACAGCTCGCAGCACTACAACCTTACCACCGCCCTGCGTCAGACATGGACCTATACGTTTACCTTCATGATGGTGGTTCGCGCGCCTCTGATACTGCTAGGGTTTCACCCGGCGATGGTGCTTTTCGTGGGTGGTTTGAACTTGATCTATCAGTTCTGGATTCATACCGAAGCCATCGGCAAGATGCCCCGCTGGTTTGAGGCGGTGATGAACACGCCCAGCCACCACCGCGCCCATCATGGTCGCAATGCACGCTACCTGGACTGCAACTATGCCGGCGTTTTCATCATCTGGGACAAGCTGTTCGGGACCTTCGTGCCGGAACAGGAAGACGACCGCGTCGATTACGGCCTGGTGCATAACATCGGCACCTTCAACCCGCTGCGCGTGGCCTTTCACGAATGGGTTGGAATTTGGCGCGACGCGACACAACCGGGCCTGACAATGCGTCAGCGGCTGGCTTACTGCTTTGCACCCCCCGGCTACAGCCATGATGGCAGCAGGGACAATTCCGAACAGATCAAAGCCAAGCATCTGGACCGCCACCCGGAAGATCGTGGAACGCCAGGATTCGAACAATTCGACACCAAACAGCCCAATACGCAGGCAAAACAGGCCTGATCCCGCCGACCTATCCGACCTGATTCTTGAAATCCGGGCCTCGCGTCCCATATCCAAACGATGTGTGCAGTGCGAGTAACCGGAGGCAACATGACCAGACTGACAACCCTTTCCACCGTTATGGGCCTTACCGGAGTGGTGCTCGCTATGTTGACGGCGTTGGCTGGAGGTGCGACGGGGATCGTCGCGTTGGGCTTTGGCATGATGTTTTTGGGCTTCATGGGTGCGCTGGTCGGTGGCTTTGCAGCGCTGGGACGCATCTGGGAAACGACACGGTAACCCAAGCCTGACCTTAAACAATTGCGTTTGTCTTAACCGCAGATTCATACCTTTCCTCTGAAATCGTCACCAGACCGGCGGCACTAAAGGAAACGGGTTGTACATGCGGAAGAAGGTACTGGCAGATTTGCCCGAAGGTGGGGACAGCCCCTTGAACGCGGCTGTCAAATCCCGCGATGCCTCGACGATTGAAATGGCGACCGAAGCGGTGAAGCACAAACAGTGCAAACTGGCCTTTCAACCGGTGATGCAGGCGAACAGGCCGCATGACGTGGCCTTCTACGAAGGCTTCATCAGAGTGCTGGACGAAACCGGTCGGGTCATCCCCGCGCGCGAGTTCATGCCACAACTGGAAAACACTCCAATCGGGCGCGAGCTGGACTGTGTCGCGCTTGAAATGGGATTGCGGACGCTGACCAAAAACCCCGACATTCGCCTGTCCATCAACATGTCAGCCCGTTCGATCGGTTACGCGCGATGGTCACGTGTGCTGGAGCGGTTTTTGAAGAAAGATGCCAATATCGGCGAAAGGCTGATCATGGAAATCTCAGAAAGCTCGGCCATGACGGTGCCTGAGCTGGTGATCGATTTCATGGACCGGCTGCAGCCGCGCGGAATCGCCTTTGCGCTTGATGATTTTGGGGCAAGCAATTTCAGCTTTCGAAATTTTCGCGAGTTTTTCTTTGATGCCGCCAAGATTGATGGCCAATTCATCCACGGAATCGGCGAAAATCCGGACAATCAGGCGCTGGTGCGGGCCTTGATCGCCGTGGCGCGGGAATTCGAGATTCTGGTGACCGCCGAATCAGTCGAAACACAGAAGGATGCCGAATTCCTTATCGCCAACGGCGTCGACTGCCTGCAGGGGTTCCTGTTTGGCGCCCCTACCGTTTCCGCCCCGTGGAAGGCGGAAAAGCGCAAACATACAGCCAGTTAGAGTGATTTATCCGGTCCACGCCCGACCTGAGGCAAGCTGACCGTTGCTGCAACTGCAGCGTTGCGCTATGCCATGTGGAGTTGGAGCGGGGAACATGAGGCGCTCTTACTGCCACAGAGTTATCTTTGTGCGATCCGCGCCGTCGAATATCCCGCAGGACCTTGACGGTAAAGGATTGTCTAAATGACCAACGTAGTAATCGCATCCGCCGCGCGTACCGGAGTGGGCAGCTTTGGCGGCTCGTTTGCAAACACACCAGCGCATGATCTTGGGGCCGCCGTACTGGAGGCCGTAGTAGAACGCGCAGGCGTGGAAAAGGGCGAAGTCAGCGAAACCATTCTGGGACAGGTGCTGACGGCAGCTCAGGGTCAGAACCCCGCCCGTCAGGCACATATCAACGCCGGTCTGCCACAGGAAAGCGCAGCATGGGGCCTCAACCAAGTTTGCGGCTCTGGTCTGCGGGCCGTTGCTTTGGGTGCTCAGCACATCCAACTGGGCGACGCCGATATCGTTGCTGCCGGTGGTCAGGAAAACATGACACTTTCGCCCCACGCCGCCGCTCTGCGTGCCGGTCAAAAGATGGGCGACATGAAATACATCGACACGATGATCCGCGATGGTTTGTGGGATGCGTTCAATGGCTATCACATGGGCCAGACCGCTGAAAACGTCGCCGAGAAATGGCAGATCAGCCGTGACATGCAGGACGAATTCGCCGTCGCGTCGCAGAACAAGGCTGAAGCCGCGCAAAAGGCTGGCAAGTTCGCCGACGAAATCACGCCCTTTACCATCAAGACCCGCAAGGGCGACATCGTGATGGACGCTGACGAATACATCCGCCATGGCGCCACCATGGAAGCGATGGCAAAGCTGCGCCCGGCCTTCACCAAGGACGGTTCGGTCACGGCCGCAAACGCATCCGGCCTGAATGACGGCGCGGCGGCGACGCTGCTGATGTCGGCCGAGAATGCTGAAAAGCGTGGAATCGAGCCGCTGGCCCGTATCGCATCCTATGCAACCGCCGGTCTGGACCCGTCGATCATGGGTGTGGGCCCGATCTACGCCTCGCGCAAAGCACTGGAAAAAGCGGGCTGGTCCGTTGACGATCTGGATCTGGTCGAGGCGAACGAAGCCTTTGCCGCACAAGCTTGCGCCGTGAACAAGGACATGGGCTGGGATCCGTCGATCTTAAACGTGAACGGCGGCGCCATTGCCATCGGTCACCCGATCGGCGCTTCGGGCTGCCGTGTTCTGAACACGCTGCTCTTCGAAATGAAACGCCGCGACGCGAAGAAAGGTCTCGCCACTCTCTGCATTGGCGGCGGCATGGGCGTCGCCCTGTGCGTGGAGCGCGACTAATTGCGTTGATAACCAAATAAAAAAGGGCGCCCATTGGGCGCCCTTTTTTGTTACATTGGGCCCTTAACCCAAAGATGCGACGATATTGCCAAGCGGAAAATCAAATTTCATGACGAAACAATATTGCGCACGATCACCTCTCAAAGTAACAGCATTACCAAGACGACTTAAATTGGAGGATTCCTAAATGGCACGTACAGCACTCGTTACCGGCGGCTCCCGCGGCATCGGCGCAGCAATTTCCAAGGCGCTCAAGGCCGAAGGGTACAATGTTGCAGCCACCTATGCGGGGAACGACGAAGCCGCCGCGAAGTTCACCGAAGAGACCGGCATCTCCACCTACAAGTGGAACGTCGCTGATTACGACGAATCCAAAGCCGGAATTGAAAAAGTCGAATCTGAAGTCGGCCCCATCGACATCGTGGTGGCCAACGCGGGCATCACCCGCGATGCACCGTTCCACAAGATGACCCCGGAACAGTGGCACCAGGTCATCGACACCAACCTGACCGGCGTGTTCAACACCGTGCACCCCGTCTGGAACGGCATGCGCGAGCGTAAGTTCGGCCGTGTCATCGTCATCAGCTCGATCAATGGTCAGAAGGGCCAGTTCGCTCAGGTGAACTATGCCGCGACCAAAGCAGGCGATCTGGGCATCGTGAAATCGCTGGCGCAAGAAGGCGCGCGTGCAGGCATTACCGCCAACGCGATCTGCCCCGGCTATATCGCAACCGAGATGGTGATGGCTGTTCCCGAAAAAGTCCGCGAATCCATTATCGGCCAGATCCCAGCAGGTCGCCTGGGTGAGCCCGAAGAAATCGCACGCTGTGTGGCGTTCCTGGCATCCGACGATTCTCAGTTCATCAATGGCTCGACCATCTCGGCCAACGGTGCGCAATTCTTCGTCTGATCTGAAGCGTAGAAAAGACAACGGGCCGGTCCATTGCGGACCGGCCCTTTTTTATCCCGTAAGAACGCGCGCGCTGCGCTCAGCGGGAACCGAATAGCCACATAAGGGCGTGTTTGATCATCTTGCCACGTTCAGCATGGGCCCGCTGAAAGGCACGGGCAGCTGCGGCGTTGGTCGTCATTTCGATCATGACAGTCTTCCTTTCAGTTCAGCTGTGTTTGACTTGAACCCAATATGCGCCTTATCAAGAAAGGCGACAAACGAGCTTTCTTTGAGTTTCAGTTAAGATATTCTTGTGTATTGATGAGCAACTATCTTCCCCCAATCACCGCCTTGCGTGCCTTCGACGCCGCAGCACGCCACATGTCCTTTGCCAAAGCCGCAGAGGAGCTGCGCGTGACCCCGGCAGCCCTGTCTTTCCAGATCAAATCACTGGAGGAACATCTGGGTCGGCCCTTGTTTCACCGCTTGAACCGCGCGGTTGAGCTGACAGAGGCCGGACGCGCCCTTGCCCCCGGCGCGGCCGAAGGATTCGCCGCATTGCAGACGGCATGGCAAGCTGCGCGCCGACAGGGCAACGATACCTCGCTGACCGTGACAGCAGGCCCGGCGCTGACAGCCAAGTGGCTGGCACCGCGCCTGTATGAATTTGCAAGGGCGCATCCCGAGATTGATCTCAAGTTCTCGGCAACATTGCGGATCATGGACCTTGAACGTGATGATGTGGATGTCGCCATTCGGTTTGGTTACGGTGGCGATGAAGGGCTGTATTCCTTACAAGTTCGCAAGGAATGGCTGACCCCGGTAATGACACCAGATCTGGCCGAGCAATTCCCCACCCCCGACAGCCTGCGGTACGCACCATTGATCTTCGACGATTCGATTGCGTTCCTGCAACCGCCCAGCGATTGGCCAACCTGGTTCCGCGCGGTCGGAGTGGATTATGCCCCAACACATGGAGCGCATTTTTCGAACGCAGACCACGCAATTGATGCCGCGGTTGCGGGCGTGGGCGTGGTACTGGGTCGCCGGGCTATGATCTTGAAGGACCTTACCGAGGGGCGTCTTGTTGCTCCGTTCAAGACGGCTATCGAAACACAAGGCCGGTTTCGGTTTCTGTGCTTGCCAGGTGCAGAAGACAGACCCCAGATCGCCGCTTTCCGCGACTGGTTCATGGCCGAAATTGAAAAGACCGCGCATATCTCGGACGAATTCAACATCATACCGGTCCAAGAGGTTCAATGCCTATGACCAAGTCGCGCGCTACAGCCATCGGGTTTGCCGCCGTCTTGCTGTGGTCGCTGCTGGCCTTGTTCACCGTCGGGTCATCCCCCACGCCGCCACTGTTGCTGAATGCAATCTGCTTTTCGATTGGTGGAACACTTGGCCTGATCTGGACTTGGCGCAGCAGTGGGTTGCGGCAATTGCGGGACGTGCCGTGGACCACCTATCTGTTCGGCACAATCGGGTTGTTCGGCTATCACGTACTATATTTCTCGGCCCTTCGCATGGCCCCGGCGGCCGAGGCTGGTCTGATCGCATATCTCTGGCCGTTGCTCATCGTGTTGTTTTCCGGGCTTTTGCCGGGCGAACACCTGCGCATCGGACATTTGTTCGGCGCATGTCTGGGGTTTGCAGGGGCTGCCGTGATCATCGCCGGGGGTGGCACCGGGTTTCAGACCGACCACCTGCCCGGCTACGCCTTGGCCTTGTTATGCGCGTTGACGTGGTCTGGATACTCGGTCCTGTCGCGTCGGCTGGGCGATACACCAACCAGCTCTGTCGCCGTTTTCTGCATTGCGACTGCCATCGCGTCCGCCGCGCTGCACCTAGCTGTCGAAGATACCGTCTGGCCTGACAACGCCTCTGGCTGGGCGTCAGTGATCGCCTTGGGTCTGGGGCCGGTGGGGTTGGCGTTCTATGTCTGGGATATTGGGGTCAAGCAAGGCGACATACAGCTCTTGGGGACGGCGTCGTACGCGGCACCCTTGTTATCTACGCTAGCTTTGGTTGTGGCCGGGATCGCCGCCCCGTCCTGGGGTCTGGCGATCGCGGCCCTATTGATTACTGGCGGCGCGGCCATTGCCGCGCGGGCGAGTATGAAAACCTAGGCTGATAGGCGTTCGATCTCTTCTTTTAGCCTTAGTTTTTGTTTTTTGAGTTGAGCGATATGGAGATCATCGATACCTGGCGCGCGTTGGGCTTGTTCAACTTCAAGACCGAGAGTTTCGTGCTTTTTCTTCAGTTCGGTCAGATGTGCGCTCACGCTCATGGCGATACTCCTTCGTTGGTGTCTCAGGTTCACGTAAGAAGTTGACCACATCGTTTCCAGCCTGTCACGCCGCAGACGCACAGAATCTGTAATAAATCCGACAAATTCGGCTGGTTAATGCCTATTGATCAGAAAACCCCGGCAGCGAGGCCCCTTTGCGCAACACGTCTGAGACCTTTGGCGTATAGCTTTCCCCATCATGTTCGTGCCGATCCCCGTCGTGTAAAACGACTGGCGCACGCAGCTGAAAATCGGCGCGGCCGCCCTTTCTGGCTCGTAAAATTACCAATTCTGCCTTGCGACCGGCTCTGGCGGCCAGTGGCAGGACTTCAACCGATCCCAACCGCCCTTCGCATGCCATCAATATGTCGGGAAGACGGTTGGCTTTCTGGATCATATGCAAGTACCCGCGGGGCGCGAGGCGCTTGGCCGCGCAGTCAATCCATGTCTCCAAAGGCGTTTGCTCGCCCAATGCAATACTACGCCCCGTGTCATCGGCCGGGCTATGCGCGCCAGCACGGTAATAAGGCGGGTTTGCGAGTACATGATCGAATTGCCGCTGTTTGAGCGTAGCTGGCAATGCACTGATATCGGCCTCGACTACCTCCAGCGGCGCGTCATTTTCCGCGGCGTTTCGGCGTGCCAATTCTGCATAGCTTGCCTGTAACTCGACCCCAACGGCCTGCAGACCCGGCACGCGGGCCAGCAGGCACAGGATCGCGGCACCCGCGCCACAGCCTAGTTCCAACACGGTGTGACCACGTGTCGCCGGGACGACCGCTGCCAGCAAAACCGGGTCAACCCCCGCGCGATATCCTGCGCGCGGCTGCAACAAACGCACACGCCCGCCCAGAAAATCATTTTGGGTCAATTCACTATCGGAAAACAGGTTCATCTGCCCAGAGGGATTTCGTTGTCACGCATTACCCGTTCTGCGCGGGTCAGGTCATCGGCCCGCACCATCAGGCGGCGCGGAAAGATTCCTATGCCTCCTTCGAGGATGCTCATATTTACGTCCATCTGAAAGCAGTCTATATCCTCGCCCTCAAGAAGGGCGGAAGCAAAGGCCAGAATCGTCGGATCGGTGCTGCGCAAAAGTTCTTTCATGGGGATGGATGTAAGGGCAAGGCAAGGCGGAAGTCGAGCCTTGTATCAGGAGAGTGATGAACATCGACACGATCTCGAAACCGCATGAGCGACTGGCCGAGATTCTGGACGGCGAAATGGACGCCGTAAACCAGTTGATCCGTACGCGCATGGCCTCGGAACACGCACCGCGCATCCCGGAAGTGACTGCGCATCTGGTTGAAGCAGGCGGCAAGCGTCTGCGCCCAATGCTGACGCTGGCGGCGGCCCGGATGTTTGACTATCCGGGTGATCATCACGTGCGACTGGCCGCGACGGTTGAATTCATCCACACCGCGACTCTGTTGCACGACGATGTCGTTGATGAAAGCGCCCAGCGGCGTGGCCGTCCCACAGCGAACCTGTTGTGGGACAACAAATCCAGCGTTCTGGTCGGCGATTACCTGTTTTCCCGCAGTTTCCAGCTGATGGTTGAGACCGGATCGCTGCGGGTGCTGGACATTCTGGCCAATGCCTCTGCCACCATCGCCGAGGGCGAAGTGTTGCAGATGACCGCTGCCACCGATCTGGGCACTACCGAGGCAATCTATTTGCAGGTCGTGCGCGGTAAGACCGCCGCGCTGTTCTCCGCTGCAACCGAGGTAGGCGGCGTGATTTCTGGCGCGGCTGAGGATCAGGTCAAGGCGCTATACGAATACGGCGATGCGCTGGGAATTGCGTTCCAAATTGCCGATGACCTGTTGGATTATCAGGGTGACAGCAAGGCAACCGGCAAGAATGTCGGCGACGACTTCCGCGAGCGCAAACTGACCTTGCCGGTCATCAAAGCCATCGCACAGGCCACCCCGGAGGAGCACGCCTTTTGGGAGCGTACAATTGGTCGAGGCCGTCAGGAAGACGGCGATCTGGACCATGCGCTGTGCCTGATGAACAAATACGGCACGCTGGACGCCACACGGTCGGATGCGTTTGGGTGGGCCGCCAAAGCCAAATCTGCGCTGGATGCACTGCCGGATCACGAGATCCGGTCGCTGCTGCGCGATCTGGCCGACTACGTGGTTTCGCGCCTCAATTAAGCTGCGTGGCGCGGCACCACCAATCGGGGTGCGCCGCGCCAATCTCGTAGGCTGCGAAATGGGCGGCTTTCATCGTCGGGTAGAGCGCAAAACAGGTCGAACCCGAACCTGACATCCGAGCCAGCAGAACATCTTTCGTATCCGACAGATCATCCAGCACCCGGGCAACCTCGGGTGCGATGCCCTTTGTCGGTGGCTCCAAGTCATTGCGTTGTTCCTGCACCCAATCCGCGCATGCCTTGGGCGTTTCAAAGACGGGGATATCATCGGGCATTGGCGGGTTGTCGCGGTTCTGCAAGGCAGAGAATACGGCGCCAGTTGGGACTTCGACACCAGGATTGACCAAAAGCGCGGGCAATTGCGGCAATGAGACCGGCTGCAACCGCTCGCCGATGCCCCGCATCCGGGTGGCGCTGGCAACCATGCAAACCGGCACATCCGCACCAAGGGTCAGGGCAGTTTCGCTGGGGATAGCCACACCCTGATCTGCGATCATGCGCAGTGTCGCCGCGGCATCGGACGATCCTCCGCCAATGCCGCCACCATGGGGCAGCACTTTGTTTAGGTTGATATGCCCTGTCCATCCAGCGGCGACGGCAGCTTTCCAGACCAGATTTCTGTCGTCCGCCGGGACGCCCTTGGCGTGTTCACCGGCGACTGACATCGACAGCTCTGGCCCCGGCGTGAATTCCAGCGTGTCACCGACATTCGCAAAAGCCACTAGAGAATCCAACAGGTGATACCCGCCGTCACGGCGGCCAGTTACATGCAGGGTCAGGTTGATCTTGGCGGGCGCGAAGGCCTTAGTTGCCATTGGCGACTTTCAGGGGGTCGGCGCCTTCTTCGGCCAAGACCGCGTCCAAGCCCACCTCAATCTTGCGACGAATGCGCTCGGGGTCGGCCTCACCATCCGTGTCGTCGGGATCAACAAAGGACAGAGCACGCTTCCACTGAAATTCAGCTTCGCGCGCGCGGCCCACGGCCCAATAGACATCACCCAGATGATCATTCACCACAGGATCAACCGGCATCAGTTCGACCGCACGCTCCATATGAGCGACAGCTTCGTCGTAGCGGCCCAATCGGAACAAGACCCATCCCAGACTGTCGACAATATAGCCGCTGTCGGGGCGCGCCGCGACAGCGCGTTCGATCATGTTCAGTGCTTCATCCAGCTTTTCCTGCCGTTCGACCAGCGAGTAGCCCAAATAGTTGAGAACCTGTGGCTGATCGGGGTTCAGTTCCAACGCGCGACGGAAATCGGCCTCAGCCGCTTCCCAGTGCTTGAGACGCTCATGTGAAATACCGCGGGCGTAATATAGAAACCAGTTGCCGCTGACACCCTGCTCGGTCAGTTCGATAGCAGTGTCATAGGTCCCAACCGCATCAACATAGTTTTCTTGCCGCCTTTGCAGATCAGCCAGGGCCACATGCACACTGGGCAGGCTGGGGCTTTGCGCCGCGAGGTTCTGGAGAACTTCGGCTGCTGCATCCGTTTTTCCCGAACGGCTCAGAACTTCGGCCCGGCCCAACTCGGCCGCGTGGTAATCGCTGCTGGTCGACGGCACCATGCGATAGGCTTCGACAGCCAGGTCATATTGTTCTAGCGCATCCAGCAATTCGGCACTTAGTAGGATTGCGTCCACGTGGTCCGGGCGCAGGAACGCGGCAATCCGGGCATAGAGAAGCACATAGTCCTGGGACGCCTCACTGCTGAGCGCGGCACCTACAGAAAAGAACACTTCAGCCATACCGTCCTGCGCCGACTGTATGTGCGTAAACGGCAACGTTTCACCCGCCTTCAAACGCGCCACGTAACCTTCGATGGATGGGTCGCTACCCGCCGCAAAAACGTCTTCCAGATATTGCAGGGCGTCTTCGTTGCGGTCCAGCTGCGACAGAACTTCGGTCCGGGCCAAGGCCGCGCGGCGCGAGAACCGCGACACCGCTCCGTTGTTTGCCGCAAAAATCTCTTCGGCCCCTTCGAAGTCACCAATCGACGCCAGCGCCAACGCCTTGTGGTAAAGCGCGAATTCCAGAAGCCCCTCCTGGGTGCCGACTTCGTCGAACTTTTCCATCGCTTTGGTCATGGCACCTTGCGCCACATAGACCCAACCCAGAACCAAGCCATCTACTAATGGCCCAACGCCTTGGGTTTCAGGATCACGAGCAAGCAGCTCATCCAGCTTTCCGTCGTCGATCAGGTTGGCCATGATGACCATCTTTGCCGACTGGCTTGGTAGTTCGAGCGCCTCAATTGACTGCGCAACCGGCAGCGCGCGCTCAATCTCGCCCAATGCAAGACGCGCTACGACGACGTTTTCCAGAAGTTTGCCATTTTCGGGGTCGGCGCGCAGGGCCTGCGTATAATATTTCTCGGCAGAAATATAGTCGCTTTGATAAATCGCCTGACGTCCGGCCAGATACGACCCAGAGCCAGAATCCGACAGCGCCGGGAATGCAAATGCCGAGGTTAACAGCGCGGCAAATGCCGCGCGACGAACGAGGGAAGCCACCAAAATCCTGCCTTGCTATCGTTGACTGGACAACAAGCTAGGGCTTTGACCGGAAAGAGGCAATGGCAGAGCCTTCACGACCCCGCCATTGCCCATGTTTTCGCTTACATGTTGGGATAGTTCGGTCCATCCCCGCCCTGCGGCGTGGTCCAGGTGATGTTCTGGCTGGGATCCTTGATGTCGCAGGTTTTGCAGTGGACGCAGTTCTGGAAGTTGATGACGAATCGTGCGCCATCTTCATCCTCGACCATCTCGTACACACCGGCCGGGCAATAACGCTGCGCCGGTTCATCGTACTTGGGCATGTTTACTTTGACCGGGATTTCCGGATCGGCCAGCTTCAGGTGGCAAGGCTGGCTTTCCTCATGGTTGGTCATCGCAAAGGAAACGTTGGTCAGACGGTCAAAGGACAGCTTGCCATCGGGCTTTGGATAATCGATGGGCTTGTGCTTGCTGGCCTCTTCGGTCGATTCAGCATCGTTCTTGCCGTGACCCAGCGTGCCCAGCAGCGAAAAGCCCAGCGTGTTGGTCCACATGTCCATGCCGCCCAACATCAGGCTGGCGGTCAGGCCGTATTTCGACCACAGCGGCTTGACGTTGCGCACCTTCTTCAGATCTGCGCCAATTGCACCTTCGCGCACGTCGGTTTCATAGGCGGTCAGTTCATCACCCGAACGTTCGGCCTTGATGGCGTCAAACGCCGCTTCAGCCGCCGCTTTGCCCGACAACATCGCGTTGTGGTTGCCCTTAATGCGCGGCACGTTGACCATGCCTGCGGAACAACCCAACAGAGCCACGCCCGGCGCAACCAGCTTGGGCATTGACTGATAACCACCCTCGGTGATGGCACGGGCGCCGTAAGCGACGCGCTTGCCGCCTTTCAGCAGCTCGGCCACCATCGGGTGGTGCTTAAAACGCTGGAATTCCATGTAGGGGTACAGGTGTGGGTTCTTGTAGTTCAGGTGAACCACGAAACCGACGTAGACCTGATTGTTTTCAAGATGATAGATGAACGACCCGCCGCCCGCGTTGCTGCCCAGCGGCCAACCCATCGTATGCGTGACCGAGCCTTCCTTGTGCTTGGCCGGGTCGATCTCCCAGATCTCTTTCATGCCCACGCCGTATTTCTGCACCTCTTTGCCAGCAGAGAGGTCATACTTGGCGATCACTTCCTTGGACAGCGAACCGCGCACACCTTCCGACAGGAAGACGTACTTGCCATGCAGTTCCATGCCAGGCTCGGTTTGCGGCCCGTATGATCCATCAGGCTCTAGGCCGAAGACACCGGCGACGACGCCTTTGACTTCGCCATTGTCGCCATAAACCAGTTCCGAACACGCCATGCCGGGGAAGATTTCCACGCCCAGCTCTTCCGCCTGTTCAGCCATCCAGCGGCAAACGTTACCCATCGAAACGATGTAGTTGCCGTGGTTGTTCATCAGCGGCGGCATTGGGAAGTTGGGAATGCGAATCTTGCCCGCCTCGCCCAGCATGTAGAAGTTATCTTCATGCACCGGCACGTTCAGCGGCGCGCCTTTTTCTTTCCAGTCCGGGATCAGTGCGTCCAGCCCGCAAGGGTCCAGAACCGCGCCCGACAGGATATGTGCGCCCACTTCCGAGCCCTTTTCCAGAACCACGACGTTCAGGTCGGCATCCAGCTGTTTCAGACGGATGGCCGCCGACAGGCCCGCGGGGCCTGCACCCACGATCACCACGTCGTATTCCATCGCTTCGCGTTCAATCTCGGCCATCGCGGGCTCCCTAGCTAACTTTCCGAATTGGCGCTTTCACTGCATGCTCTGCGCAATTTTGTTTCACGGCTGATTACATGGTCGCAAACACCTTGGTCAATCAAAACACGGCGTAACTTTGCTGCAATGCGGCAGTTATGCCTCGGGTGAGTCCCCCATCAGGTACCTAGGACCGCTACCATTGGATTTTGCGCGGTCATCCGGGTTGTAGAGGGCGCATTTCGGCAGGCTGAGACATCCGCAGCCGATGCAGCCATCCAAATTGTCGCGCAAACGCGTCAGGGTATCGATTCGCTGGTCCAGATGGGCCCTCAGCCCCTTGCTGATGTCCTGCCAATCCTTTGGTGTTGGCGTGCGGTTTCCGGGCAGGCCAGACAGGACTTCGCGGATCTCGGGCAGAGTCAAACCGAACTGCTGTGCAATCATCACAAAACTTAGGCGTCTGATGTCTGCGCGCTGATACCGCCGCTGCCCGCCCGCATTGCGCCAGGGCGATATCAGACCTTGCGCCTCATAGTACCGGATCGCCGAAACGGCCAAGCCTGTGCGCCGGGCCAATGCGCCAATTGCCAACCCTTCCGAAGCCGCCATCACATCCTCCTGAAAAATCCCTTGATCTAAAGTTAGGTTTAGGAATTATGGTGAGTCGGGACAAGCCTCAAAACACGAAGGAGATCCCATGATGGCGACACTTGAACACACCAACTTCACCGTTCGCGACCCGCAGGCCTCGGCTGCGTGGATGCACAAGGTGTTCGGTTGGAAAACACGCTGGGAAGGCCCAGCAATTGCAGGCGGCTACACGGTTCACGTGGGCTCCAAGCACACCTATCTGGCGCTTTACGCTCCCAGCGATCCACAACCGTCCGGGGAAAGCAGCTATGACATCGTCGGCGGGCTGAACCATGTGGGTGTTCTGGTCGAAGACATCGACGCGATCGAGAAAAAGGTGATCGACGCCGGTTTTACGCCCAAGTCCCATGCTGATTATGAACCGGGTCGGCGGTTCTATTTCAATGACGACAATGACATCGAATTCGAAGTGATTAGCTACGATTAAGGCGTTCTGGGAAACACCCGATAGATTCTTCATCGCCAATGCCCCGAGCGCCACGAGCGTGGCAGGGTATTGGCGATTCAGACTTTTCCCGAACACCATAGGCCGTAATCCGCGCGTTGTGCGACCAAGCCCCCTTGCAATTCACGCCTCATTTGGGTCAGTTAATTGACGACCCATCAAATCGCCCCGACGCGTGTCTCATGCGGCGGGGCGAACCAATTTATGCGTGGACGACAAGAACATGGAAAAAATTCCAATGACGCCTGCGGGTAATGCCGCGCTTGGGGCGGAGCTCAAAAACCTCAAGTCCGTCGAGCGCCCGGCGATCATCGAAGCTATTGCCACAGCGCGCGAGCTGGGCGACCTGAAGGAAAACGCCGAGTATCATTCGGCCCGCGAAAAGCAGGGCTTCATCGAAGGGCGCATCAAAGAGCTGGAAGGCATTCTGTCGCTGGCTGATGTGATCGACCCGGCCAAGCTGAACGGCGCGATCAAATTTGGCGCCAAGGTCACCCTGGTGGATGAAGACACCGACGAAGAAAAGACCTGGCAGATTGTTGGCGAATACGAAGCCAACATTGAAAAAGGCCTGCTGAATATCAAATCCCCCATCGCGCGGGCATTGATCGGCAAGGAAGAAGGCGACAGTGTCGAAGTACGCACCCCCGGCGGTGTGCGGTCCTATGAAGTTCTAAGTATCGAGTATGCCTGACCGGAGCCTTGACCATGTCAGAGCCCAATCCCGAACAAGATCCCGAAAGGCCAACCCCTTTGGGTATATATGATAAGCCTTCGCATCCTTCGGTGACCGAGATCGAGATCGTTGCCGTCGCGCTTAGCGTGGTTTGGCTGATCGTGTCGATTGTGTTTCTGGTGCTTCCCGACAAGGTCGATGGCGGCGGATTCGTCGTGACTCTGCTGGCTGTTTTCATGCCGGTGGCGATGATTTGGGTCGCCGCTATGGCGATGCGCGCCAGTCGCGTCATGCGCGAAGAAAGCGCTCGGCTGCAGACAGCGATAGATGCGATCCGTCAGGCTTACGTGATTCAGCAACAGCGCGCCGCCAGCTTGCAAGAACCCGGTGTCAGCAAAAAGCTGGACGAAATCGCCGAGACCGCCAAAAAGGCGGAAACCGCGCTGGCGACGTTTTCGTCGAAACGGACCGAGCCGGTTCGCGGCGAAGCATCTGCTGCCACGGGCGACCAGACGTCTTTGGAACTGGGCACCCCGGCCGAAGATATCGCGCCGCCGTTGACGACCGATACCTTCATTCGAGCGCTGAATTTCCCGGAAACGCAGGATGATGCTGAAGGGTTCGACGCCCTTAGGCTGGCGCTACGGGATCGCAAGACCGCCCAGCTGGTGCAGGCTTCGCAGGACGTGCTTACACTGCTGAGCCAGGAAGGCATCTATATGGATGACCTGCGCCCGGATATGGCCCGCCCCGAAATTTGGCGACAGTTTGCACAGGGCGCGCGCGGCCGCGCGGTTGCCGCGTTGGGCGGGATCAGGGACCGGTCTTCGCTGGCACTGACGGCAGCGCGGATGAAGCAGGACCCGATTTTCCGGGACGCCGTGCATCATTTCCTACGCCGTTTTGATCACATGATCGTTGAATTTGAACCGGTTGCCAGCGACGCGGACCTGACTGCATTGGGCGACACACGAACCGCCCGCGCTTTCATGCTGCTTGGGCGCGTCGCGGGTACATTTGACTGATCACAACCCAAAGCTGCCATAAGGAATGAACCGCACCAGATCACCCGGCCTAATGTGACATGCGCCATCCTGAATCTCGACCAGCCCTTCGGCCCAGCTAAGGCCGCTGATACGACCCGATCCTTCCGATGCAAAAACCTCGACCTGACCGTCTCGGACACGGGCGCGCAAGTATTCGCGCCGCCCCGGTTTTTTTCGTTTTTCGAAACCAGCAGGCAAATTGAACGCCTGCGGTTCGGACCAGCCCTCGCCCGCCATCAGACCCAGTGCAGGGCGGGCAAAGATCAATGTACAGACTTTGGCTGCGACGGGATTACCCGGCAGGCCAAATACGGGCGTTTTGTTCCACATACCCAGCGCCAATGGGCGGCCGGGCTTTAGCGCAATGCGCCACTCCTGCATCGCACCGGCCTCTCGCAATAGGGCTGAGACATGATCTTCATCCCCGGCGGACGCGCCGCCGCTGGTCAGAATGACGTCGGCCTGTTCTGACGCCTTGTCCAGCCTGTCACGCAGATCTTCCCGGTCGTCGGACACGCGCCCCATATCCACCGGCTCATAGCCCAGTCGCGCGATCATCGACAACAGCATCGGACGGTTGGCGTCAAATATTTGGCCGGGTCCGGCAGAGTTTCCAGGCTCGACCAGCTCATCCCCGGTCGAGAGAACCGCAACGCTCAGCGTCTTGCGTACCGCGACCTCGGATATGCCGGTGGCCGACAAAAGGGCCATGTCAGCAGGGGTCAATCTGCGCCCGGTAGGCAGAACCAAATCGCCCTCGGCCACGTCTTCGCCAGCTTTGCGGGTATTGGCGCCCTGTTTCAGCGGGCCGTGAAAGGCGATGTGACCATCCTGAACGGTCACGTCTTCTTCCAGTATGACCGTATCCACACCGGTAGGCAGCGCTGCGCCGGTCAACACGCGCAGTGCCTTGCCGTGTGGCACCGCGCCATCAAACGGAATACCAGCCGCAGCGCGCCCATCCTGCAGCGGCATCACTTGGGGACCCTCGAGGGCAGCCCCGGAAAACCCATAACCATCCACGGCCGTGTTCGGTTGCGGCGGGTTTGAACGTTTCGCAAAAACGTCTTCTGCCAGTATCCGCCCCACAGCCTGCCCGATCAGAGCCGTTTCGACCGAAGTCACCACCGTCAACCGAGATCGTAACAAGGCCAGCGCGTCGTCCACAGGTGTCCAGTTGACCCCGGCAGGTAAGGCAAAACAATCATTTCGCAGGGGCGGAGGCGTGATGTTTGGCGGCGTCATAATCCGACCTCTTTCAAGATGAAATCCGCGACTGCGGCGGTGTTGTCCAGATCAAACACCGGAACCTGTACCTGCAGGGGCGTATCGCTGGCGACAGCGCGGATCGTACTGTTTTCCGGGGCCATCAACGCATTGCCGGCCTCGGCACGAAACGCTTCGACCTTGGGGTGGCTTTCTCGTTTGAACCCTTCGATCAGTACGAGATCGACCGGGAGCAGCCGAGCCAGAAGATCAGCCAAAGGCGGCTCAGGTGCCCCGCGCAGTTCTTGCATCACGGCAATACGCTTGCCGGATGCCAATAGCACCTCGGACGCACCGGCTTCTCGATGGCGGAAGCTGTCGGTGCCGGTCTGGTCGACATCGACCGCGTGATGGGCATGTTTGACCGTCGAAACTGAAAAGCCGCGCCCGGTAATCTCGGTCACTAACCGCTCCACTAGGCCGGTCTTGCCTGCGTTTTTCCAGCCGGTGACGCCGAAGACCCTCATGCCTGTTCCAGCAGCTTTTGCGCCCGCGCCAAATCGTCGGGCGTGTTGACGTTGAAGAAGGGATCGAAAGGTTCCGCAGGAAACAAAGCCTCGCGACCTTCATGTTTGTCGGTCCACAGCACAACCTTGCGCAGCCCGTCATTCAAGGCATCCCGCAGATCATCGCGCAGCGCGACAGGCCAGAGGCCAAATGTCGGATGCCTGTTGACCCGCTTGCCGCCGCCGGACTTTAGCGCTTCATCCCCGGTGCGCGGCGTGGTGGCCAGCACCAGAGGATGTGTTTGCCCTTGGGCAGCGTCGGTCAGCCGCGCCACAAGATCGCGTGGAAAAAACGGCGTATCAGCAGCGGCTGTGACTATGCTATCGGCGCCTTGCTTAGCAGCCCAGTCGAGCCCCGCCAGCACACCCGCCAGAGGCCCGGCGAAACCTTCGATGGTATCGGGCAGAACCGGCAGGTTCAGATCGGCGAACCGTTCGGGGTCGCCATTGGCGTTCAGCGCCAGACCGTCGACCTGCGGGCCAAACCGGTCAATGACATGAAACAGCAGGCTTTGGCCCCCGATCTGCAATAGACCCTTGTCACCGCCGCCCATACGGGTGGCGAGGCCGCCTGCGAGGATTACGCCCAAAGGGGTGTTCATTGCTGCACCTTGTTGCTTGCGTCCAAGTGATCGATAGATCGCAACTTTGTAGAGCGAACTCAATTCAATTGGAACGCGGTAGGATGCAGATGATGCAGGACAAACAGCCACAGGATCAAAGTCCCGACCGCCAGGAACGAGGTCGCCGACACGATGTGAGCGGCGAGTTGCGGCTCCTGATCATAATGTTTGGCCAGCAAAAAGATGCTCTTTGCCGTGGGCGCTGCTGCAGAGACCGTCGCCGCAATGATCCAAAGCGGATCCAGCCCGATCAAATGCCCCGCAAGCAGCACCACCCCCGGAACAACGAGAAGTTTTACTACCGTCAAGAACAGGATCATCGGTCCAGTCTGAACAATCGTGCGAACACTTGTGGTAAACCCGATCGCAAATAGCGCAACAGCTGCAAGCGCCTGGCTCATAAGCTCTAAATAATCCGAAACGGCGTCAGAAAACCCAATACCTGTGAAAGAGTAAAGAACGCCCAACAACGTTGCAGCGATTATCGGGTTTTTCAAAACATTCAGAAGGATCTTGTAAATGGGTGTCTTGGCGCTTGCCTTGTGCCCGGCCGAGGTCTCTAGAATGGTGGTCATGATCAACAGCAGAATGGCGACCACCAGATTTGCCAATACGGCCGGCAGCGCCCCCTTTGATCCAAAAATCGCATGGAGGATGGGCAGCGCAACCAACGCTGTGTTCGAGGCAACGCCAGCAAAGGCCAAAACGGTTGCTGATCCGACCTGAAAACTCGTCAGCGCCTTCAAACCGATGAACAGGACGGCAAAAAGAGCCAGTATCGTACCGCCATACGACACGTAGAAACCGTAGTTTAGAAGGTTCTCAAACTCCTCCTGACCAATCAGGTAAAACATGATGGCGGGGATCAGGACGTAAACGGCAAACTGCACCAGAGCTTCTGACGTGTCTTCACCCAGAAGATTCGTCCAAGAAAACACGTACCCCGTCAAGATCACCGCGAAGACCGGTGCAATTAAACTGATTAATTCCATAGCTTCCCTACGTGGCAACCATCCAAAATTCCACTCTGAGTTGCTCCACCTTAGTGTATATCTTCCGGAACTTGCAGAGTTTTGTCAGAACGTCTGGTTACCTAACGGATTTCAGGACTGGGAACTTTTCCTTTTGTGTTTCTTATCTTCGACCGCCACAGTCGCCGGATCCACATCACGCATCAGTCGGTCCTCACTTGAAAGACATACAAAGCGCTGCCCACGCATCCGACCGATCAATGTCAGTCCGACTTCGCGAGCGATCTCTACGCCCCATGCGGTGAAGCCCGATCGCGACGCCAGAACTGGTATGCCCATCATCGCGGTCTTGATCACCATTTCCGAGGTAAGGCGTCCGGTAGTGTAGAGGATTTTGTCTTCAGCCCCCTCACCTTTTGACAGCATCCAACCCGCGATCTTGTCGACAGCGTTGTGGCGGCCCACGTCTTCCATATAGACCAGCGGGCGGTTTTCGCGGCACAACACAGTGCCGTGAATCGCCCCAGCCTCAAGATACAACGACGGGGTGCGGTTGATCTTGGCCGCCAGATCGTACAGCCACGAGGTGCGGACCGAGACCTGCGGCAGGCGCACGTTCTCCAATCCTTCCATCATGTCACCGAACACAGTGCCGACCGCACAACCGCTGGTTCGGGTCTTTTTCTTCAGTTTGTCCTCATACGAGGTCTCGCGCGCGGTACGCACCACTACGGTTTCCAGATCTTCATCGTAATCGACGCGGGTGATCTCGTCATCGACCAGCAGCATCCCCTGATTGCGCAGGAACCCCAGCGCCAGATACTCGGGGTAGTCACCGATCGTCATCGCCGTCACGATCTCTTGCGAATTCAGGAAAATCGTCAGCGGGCGTTCCTCGATCACCGAGATCTCGCTGACCTCACCATTCTGGTCCACGCCTTCAACGGCGCGGGTCAGGCGGGGCGCACCGGGATCTGGGGCGATGATGTAGTCTGACTGGTTCTGTTCCGTGGCCAATTGCAACCCTTTCCCAAGACCGCTACTGCTGCGGGGATCACCATAGGATTTAGCCATGGCAGACACCACATCCAAGTCATACTTCTGGAAGGGTTTTCGCGACGGGACCCCGTTCATTTTTGTGGCGATCCCGTTCGGCACCCTGTTCGGCGTCTTCGCGACCGAGGCCGGGTTGAATATCGTGCAAACCATGGCCTTCACGTCCACTGTCTTTGCGGGTGCTGCGCAGTTTGCCGCGCTGCAATTGCTGCAGGATCAGACGCCGACGGCCATTATTCTTGTCTCTGCCCTGGCGGTGAACCTGCGGATGGCGATGTATTCAGCGTCACTGACGCCCTATCTGGGGGCTGCGCCGATGTGGCAGCGGGCCTGTGCAGCCTACCTGACCGTCGATCAATCTTATGCCTGTTCGATTGTGCAGTTTGAAAAAGAACCCAGGATGACGGTGCCCCAGCGCATGGCTTATTTCGTGGGCTCGGTCACCCCCATCACGCCGCTATGGATATTTGCGACCTACCTGGGCGCGGTTCTTGGCACACGCATTCCCGAAAGCTGGGCGCTGGACTTTGCCTTGCCGATTACATTTCTGGCAATGATCGGGCCAATGATGCGCACCCTGCCCCATGTGGTGGCTGCGCTGGTCGCCATTGTCGTTTCTTTAATGACCGCTGGCATCCCATACAATCTGGGCCTGCTGATTGCCGGATGTGCCGGCATGATGGCCGGCGCTCAGGCCGAATTGTTCGCCGAACGCAGAAAGGCCACATCATGACCCCTGTTGATCAGGTCACGATCTGGTCCATCATCATTGGACTTGCCATTGGCAGTTATAGTTTGCGGTTTGTCTTTATCGGCCTCGTCGGGGATCGCCCGATGCCTCCCTGGCTGTTGCGCCACTTGCGCTACACCGCTGTCGCCATCCTGCCAGCCCTGATTGCACCGCTGGTTGTTTGGCCAACCGCAACCGAAGGGCAGCCCGACATTCCACGGATGGCGGCCGCCGCGGTTGCGCTAAGCGTTGGAGTGATCACAAAGAATGTGCTGGCAGCAATCTTCAGCGGCGCCGCAACACTGTACGGGTTGCTGTACTTATTGGGTTGAGACCGTTTCCAGTTGGTTCAGTGCCGCATTGTTGGCGGCCAGACCTTTTTGCAGGTCGGCATCGTCGTTCTCACGATACTCCGTTGTCACAACACCCGGAAGCTGACCGAATTGATCCGACAGCTTGACCGGAAAAAAGGTCACGTCGATCTGTTCAAACCCCGGAACCTGCTTAAGCAGCGACGCGGTGGAATTCGCACAATAAGCGCCAGCGACCGGACCGGATTGTTTGGCCAGCTGCAAGGCAATCTCGGCCTGTTGCGGGCTTACCTGAATCGTCTGGATACGCGCATAATGTGTCTCGCGCGCGTGCGAGCTGCGATAGGCGCGCTCGACATTCGGGGTGATACCGTACAGTACGTCGTCCTTGATCGGAACCACATCTGCGCGGAAAGACCCCGCAGGATCAAAGATCACCCGCTCGCTACCGCTGATCATCAACGAAGTATGGGCACCAGACCCGGTGCGCGTGCTGATCATCGTATACAGCGTCAGGGTCGAAGGCCCCGGATCACGATAGGATCGGGCAACGACCTCGGCCCGGTCGGCTTGCGGGCGCTGCGATCCCGTGCAGCCAGCAACAGTTGCTGCCAGCAGGCAGGCAATCAAAATCCGGATCAAGGTCAACCCCGTATTGGATTATGCGGCGAAGACCGCCAGGAACAGGCAAAGGAGGGCGATGGCAACCACACACCATGTGGTGGCTTTGACGAACCCATCAAAGGTTTTGGTTTGAACAGTGATATCCATTTCGCCGTGCTTGTGTTCAGCCATGAGTCTCAGAATCCTAATTCGCGTGTTTGAAATGTTGGATAATGGAAAATCCGGGGCCTGTCACCACGTCATTCGCGCGCAGGGGCCAAAGGTGGGAACACCGAGCACCCCGGATACCCATAACCCCAACGCCAGGGCAGGCCCGAACAGGGGCCGCCGCCAAATCGGACCGCCGCGTACATCGCCTCGGCCGTGACAGAATGAGCAGTACGGATTTGTTCGGCCGTCATGTCATAGCGCTCGGCATATTCCTCGGCATGGTCTGTTCCATGCTGTTTGACGCAAGCACGCAAGGTGTCGTCCGCGGACAAGCGCGCGTCATAGCTGTCTTCGGCCCGCAAAGCCCCGCCAGCATGGTGATAGGCGCGATCATGGGTCACACAGCAGTATTCCCACGGTGGGTGCGCCTCATACAGCCCCCGAAAGCTGGGGAACGTATCCGCCACAAAGCGCCAACTGGCCGAAAGACCACCCGAACAGCCATCCGTTTCAAACGGGGTCAACTCTGCGCTACTGCGCTCCGCCATCAGGGCGCGATGTGCTGGTAGCTCAAAGCTGCGCATGACGTCTTGCGCGAAGGCTGGCGCGGCACTCGCCAAAAGGATTGCCGCCAGATTAAGGGCTTTCATCGCGCATCGCCTCAGTATCAAAGGACATGCCAAAGGTCGTCGCCAGCCATAACAACAACCGCTCTGCCGGCCCCAATTCGGCGCGCACACGCAGAACTTCATTTGCCATCGCTGGTCGGTCCGTGATCAGCCCATCCACCCCCATCGACGCCATCGCCGACATTTGCAGCGGATCATTCACTGTCCAGACATAGATGTCCTTACCCGCCGCATGGACCGAATTGACCAAGCCCGGCGTCGCCATCGCGGCGTTCACCGCAACAAAATCACCTTCGAGACCCGACAGATCACCCACAGCAGTCGCGGCCAGAACACCAGCGCGCCAGTCGGGGCGAATCGTCTTCATCTTTTGCACTGCCGGGTATTTTAGCGACATCGTTGCAATGTCGTCCTGCATGCCCAACTCTTCGACGAGGGCGACAACCCTATTCTCAAGGTCTACGTCGTGGCCGTAGTATTTCAGTTCGATAATGACCTTGGCCTTGCCCTTCGCGGCCTCCAGCACATCACGCAACGTCGGCGTCCGCTCAT
Organism: Ruegeria sp. CDSB117; assembly: GCF_059611005.1. NCBI lineage: Bacteria > Pseudomonadati > Pseudomonadota > Alphaproteobacteria > Rhodobacterales > Roseobacteraceae > Ruegeria > Ruegeria sp. CDSB117. Next base: position 59,117 of record NZ_JBXWOS010000004.1, on the reverse strand, counting down.
CTGCGTATTCAGGGCCAAACCAGCTGCCGATGTCGATCTGATCGATATCCTCCATCGTGGCATCCCACACCTTTAGGTTAACACCGGCCAGTTTCATGAAATCACTGTCATGGGCGACGATGACTACATCATCCGCTGTTTCCTGTACGTCGATCTCAACCCAGTCGGCCCCGTCCTCAATCGCCTTGAGAACCGAGGCCATCGTGTTTTCTGGCTTCAGCGCGGCAGCGCCGCGATGACCGATAACCTCTGCGCGGTCCGGTGCCTGCACCCTTTCCAGAAGGTGCTGCCCGAACCAAATCCCAACAAGAACAGCAACGATGGCGGCCCCAACAGCCGTAACCATTGTTCTGCGCAGGTTGCGCGGCTTTGGAGGGGTTGGTTCTGATGTCTGGATATCAAAGAACCCATCGAGCAGCACTGCCAGTGCGCCCAGAGCCGTGGCTGCCAATACCAGTCCGGCCAGTGACCAGATACCGGCAACGGCAAGGCTGTAAATCAGGGCCAATCTCAGGTTGGCTGCGCCTTGCAGCGGCACCAGCGCGAACAAAAGCCCGGCCAACCAGGCGATCACGGCGGCGATGATAAGGCGCACAGCCAGCCAGATGGCCAGCTCTATCTTGAGGCGTCCGCGCTTACCTTCCATCCGACTGGCGCTGATGCCAAACGCATGTCCGGGGTGAACGCCCTCGAACAAAACCAAATGCAGCGACAAAGCCCAGGCTGACAGGCGTCGGATCAACACCCAAGCCATAGCCAGCGCAACCGCCCCGATCAGCACCACAGCCACCCAGAATGAGGGCGGGTGGAAGGTCAGATAATAGTTGATGTCATACTCAGTCAGCGTCCACCACGCGATCACGGCAGAAACGATCGCAAAGGGCAGAACCAACAGCAAAACCCGCACAACAAAGCGCACCGCAAATCCAAACAGGGATGGAAGCCGCGACAGGATCAGCCTGATCGAAGAACTGCCGGCGCGCCATGGGTCCGGCTCTGCCATCCGCAGCGACCCGGCCATGACCGAGAAGACAAACACCTCGGCCAGTAGAAACAGGCTGAGAACCACAACGGCCGCAATAAACCCGGCAGGTGAGAGGATGAATGCAGCGATCGCCTGATCAGTCAGCGCCGTCTGGTTGGACAGCGATACGGCAAGATTCACCGTGATCGCCACGCCGGGCGCAATCAGCGCAACCAACAGCAGGCGCACAACAAGATAGATAGGCACAAATACACGGCGGCGGGCCCACGATCCTTTGTAGGCACTTGTAACGGCAGAGAAAGTGGTCACGTGAGGCCCCCTTTAATGGTGGACTCATTCAAGGCTGCGCAGACGTGAATTGCAAGTCAGGTGATCAGCTTTCTTCCAGATCCGCCGCCAGACGGAACCCGATCCGGTTGGCAGGTTTATCCTCAACCGATTTGGGCAGGGCCCGCAGCATCACGTTCAGCTGGCTGACATGTTGTACAAGCTGAGTGCGCGCGCCGGTCGCATCGGACCCATAAAAGGTGATGATATCGGGATCAAAATACCCCATCCCCTCGATCCGCATGACGCCTGCGTCGCCGCCGGTGAATCCCATCGCAACCTCTTGGTCGCCTGTCAGGGTCTTCTCGAAATTCTGGATATAGAGGATCAGACGTTCATACGCCCATTGCGCGGGGCTTTTTGTTTCAACCGGTTTTTGCAACGGACCGGGCAGGTCTTTTGCGCCTGACTTTGCTTCGGGGTCGGAATGCACTTCGTAGCAGCGCGGCAAAGCTGCGGCTTCGGCGGCCTCGGCCGAGGTTTCGATCTGATCCTGCATAGCTTTACCCTTTGCGCTGAAACTCCCACGCCCCGTCCGCGCGGCGCGTCCGGGTGACAGCTCCAATGTGGTAAAGATGGTTCAGATGTGCAACCGCTTCGACCAGCGCAAGCCCATACTCGCCACCGCTGATCTGCCGTTTGAACAAGGGCATGAAACAGTCGGCAGCGGTCTTGGGCTGGTCCAAATACTTTTCCAAACGATCCAATGCACTGTGGTGGTTGTCGATCAGTTGCCTCATCCGGATGGGCAGCCCGGTGAATGGCAGCTTGTGCCCGCCCAGCACCAGATGATCGGGTCGCGCCAGCCCCTGAAGCCGCTCGCAGGCCTCAAGCCATTCAGCAACCGGATCCGCCAAAGGTTCGGTGACATAGACACCCAGGTTGGGACTGATCGAACTGAGGATCTGATCGCCGGTGATCACCAGATTGTCGTCGCGGCTCCAGAATGTCGCGTGTTCGGGGGCATGGCCATTGCCCATATGAACATCCCAGTCGCGCCCACCCATGCGGATCACACTGCCTTGCTTGATCCGGATGAAACCCAGCGGCATCGGATAAACTGTGTCGCAATAATTGAAGGGGCGCTCGGCCATCCGCTTGGCCAGCACGTTGGGTGCCATTCCTGCACTGCGGTAATAGTCCAGCGTCTCCTGGGGCCAACTTTCCTGAACATCCAGTTGCAGCATCCGCGAAAACAGCCAGGCGGTGCGCGACGCCACCAGTTCCACACCATGCTCGGATTGAAACCAACCCGCATTGCCCACGTGATCCGGGTGATGGTGGGTCACAACCACCCGCGTGATCGGCTTGCCCGCCAACGGGCCTGCCATCAGCTTTTCCCAGATGCGCCGTGTTTTGTTCGACGACATTCCTGTGTCGATCACGGTCCAGCCGTCCCCATCGTCCAGCGCATAAACGTTAACGTGATCCAGCGCCATGGGCAGCGGCAAACGCATCCACAGAACACCTTCGGCAATCTCGGTCGCCTCGCCCTCGGCCGGAGGCTCTGACCAGGGATATCTGATTGCCAAAGGGGTATCTCCGTCCATCAGGATACAAACTCCTCGGCGCTGAGCCCGAATACATCATCTGCCCCGTTCTGTGCTTGAACAAGCAGCCCAGCATATTCAGGCAACAGCGCGTTGATGTAATACCGGGCCAGTTTGAAGCGCGGACCACCCGGTTCAGCCAAAGCCGACTTCAGGTGGTAATGTGCACCTAAAACGCGGGCAAAGGCGTGCAGATACGGCAACGCCCCGGCAAACCGATTGTTCATATCAGACTGCGCCACCATCCACTCGGTCGTCTCGCGCAAGCTTTCGGTCGCTTCCCAAACCGGGCCAGCCAGTTCGGGCATCGTCGCCCGCGCCTGTTCAGCATGATCTTCGATCTCGTCCAGTAGGCGCGAGGCTGCTTCGCCGCCATCCATCATCTTGCGCGCCACCAAATCCATCGCCTGAATACCGTTGGTGCCTTCGTAGATCGCGGTCACGCGGACGTCGCGATAATACTGAGCAGCACCGGATTCCTCGATGAAGCCCATACCGCCATGTACCTGAACACCGGTCTCAGATACGCGCATTCCCGTCTCGGTGCCAAAAACCTTGCCAATCGGCGTCAAAAGAGCGGCACGAGACATCCAATCGGCGTCGCCCGTTGCATTTGCCATATCGATGGCCGCGGCGTTGGCCAGCATAATCGCACGCGCAGCGAAAGTGTCAGCACGCATGCTCATTAACATCCGACGCACATCCGCGTGGTCGATAATGGTGCCCGAGGGGGTTTTGCCCTGTTTCCGCTCCAACGCATAGGCCAGCGCGTGCTGATAGGCACCTTCGGCTGCACCCACGCCCTGACCGCCAACACCTAGGCGCGCGTTGTTCATCATGGTGAACATCGCGGCCATGCCGCCATGTTCCTTGCCTACAAGCCAGCCTTTGGCACCGTCAAACTGCATCACGCAAGTTGGTGAGCCGTGCAGGCCCATCTTGTGCTCGACCGATACGACCTTCAGATCATTGGCCACACCGGGATTGCCGTTCTCATCCGGCAGCAGCTTGGGCACCAGGAACAGCGAAATGCCCTTGGTTCCGGGAACGCCATCTGGCAGGCGCGCCAGTACCAAATGGCAGACATTCTCAGCAAAATCGTTGTCACCCCATGAGATAAAGATTTTCTGCCCTGTCACAGAAAAGGTGCCATCCCCATTGGCTTCGGCTTTCGAAGTCAACGCACCCACATCCGACCCGGCCTGTGGTTCGGTCAGGTTCATGGTACCAGACCATTCACCTGCCATCATCTTAGGCAAATACAGCGCCTTGAGCTCATCGCTGGCGTGATGTTCCAGCGCTTCGATCTGGCCCTGTGTCATCAGCGGCGCAAGTTGCAGCGACAAGCAGGAGGCCGACATCATCTCGTTCACGGCGGTGGTCAGCGTCATCGGCAGACCCATGCCGCCATATTCCGGATCACCGCTCATCCCGACCCAGCCGCCTTCGGCTATGGCTTTCCAGCCATCAGCATACCCGGTCGAGGTACGCAGCACGCCGTTTTCCAAGCGCGCGGGCTCAAGATCACCGGGGCGTTGCAGAGGGGCCATCACCTCTTCGCAAAGTTTTCCGGCTTCGGTCAGAATGGCACTGACCACATCGTCGCTGGCTTCCGAGAACTTCTCGGTGGCAGCGATCTTGTCAAAATTGACCGCGTGGCGGAACAAGAATTCATAATCAGAGATTGGGGCGCGATATGGCATGTCTTCCCTCTGGGCTGTCTGATTGCGTTTACGCTGACGGGCTTGGAATTTCCACCGCCCACCTTTATGCATCTGGGTTCCACCGATTAGGTATCGGTCTAAATGCTATACGCAATCAAAACGCGGCGTCACCACCAATGATCCCCAACGGCACTCTGACATTAAACGCCGATCCTGCCGGAATCGCGCAGGCGGCAGACTTGCTGCGCCAGGGTCTTCTGGTGGCTTTCCCGACCGAGACGGTCTACGGCCTGGGCGGCGATGCCCGTAACGGAGAAGCAGTGGCAAGCATCTATGCCGCCAAGGGACGACCCAGTTTTAACCCGCTGATTGCGCATGTAGCTTCGGCCGAAGCTGCACGGCGTTTCGTGACATGGTCCGATAATGCCGAGGCTTTGGCGGCCGCGTTCTGGCCCGGGCCGCTGACATTGGTGTTGCCGCTGCGGCCGGATCACGGGATATCCTCGCTGGTAACTGCCGGGCTGGACACGCTCGCGGTGCGGGTTCCAGCCCATCCTACGGCGCGCGCGTTGCTGTCCGAGTTTGACGGCCCGGTCGCCGCGCCTTCTGCCAACCCATCCGGACAAATCAGCCCAACGACCGCCGCGCACGTCCTGTCCGGGTTGAATGGGCGCATCGCCGCGGTGTTGGATGACGGACCATGCGGGGTCGGATTGGAAAGCACCATTGTGGGTCTAGCGGGCGAGCCTGCCCTTTTGCGCCCCGGCGGTGTTGCGCTGGAACAGATCGAGGTGGTTCTGAAGACTCAGTTGCACCACCACCAACCGGGTGATGCGCTGAACGCGCCCGGTCAGTTGCAATCGCATTATGCGCCGGATGCGCCCGTTCGTCTGAACGCCGGCACCGCCCAAGGCGACGAAGTTCTGCTAGGGTTTGGCGCGGTAGACTGCGATCTGAACCTGTCAGCGAAAGGTGATCTTGCCGAGGCCGCTTCCAACCTGTTCGCCGCGCTGCACAGCCTGAATGACACCGGCAGACCAATTGCTGTGACGCCCATTCCGATACATGGTTTGGGTGCGGCCATTAACGACCGTCTGCGCCGCGCTGCGGCCCCGCGTAACGGCTGATCAGGCGCGCCCGGACTCGGCTGACAGGATCAAGGGGTCAACGCCCAAAGTCGCAAGCGCACCTCCCCATTTTTCATCGTCGGCTACATCGAAGACCAGCTTGGACGACGCCTCGGTCGTGAGCCAGCCGTTCATCGCAATCTCATCCTCAAGCTGACCGGGCCCCCAGCCTGAATAGCCTAGCACCAAAGTGGAGTTCAAAGGCCCGCGCCCCGAGGCAAGATCCTCGAGGATATCCAGCGTTGCGGTCATGCTGAACTCATCCGTGATGTGCATGGAATGCAAGTTGGCCTCGTAATCCGAGCTATGCAGGACAAAACCACGCGACATCTCAACCGGGCCGCCGAAATGGACCAAACGTTCACCCACGACCGGAATCCGGCAAGGGATGTTGAGCTGACTCAACAGAGTTTTCAGCCGCAAGTCCGAAGGTTTGTTGATAATCAACCCCATAGCACCATCTTCACCATGGCTGCACAGATACACCACTGAATGGTCAAAACGCGGATCGCCCATGCCGGGCATCGCAATCAACAGTTTTCCGGTAAGATCCATGGGCCGACATCTCTTAGCAGGTCTGTTTCAACAATGACCTTTGGTCACCCGGAATGGCAAGGGATCAGAGCACATTTCCGCAGATTTCATCCCAGTGACCGGAACGTGACTTGGAATCTGCTCCGCAACCGCGCATTTATGAACCATGAGCGTTAAAAAGATATTTCCGGCGATCGCCCTTACCATCGGCGTGGCCTTACCTGCGACAGCGCAGGTAAAAGGCCCTGTTGCTGAGTTGGACATTCTGGACGGCGGACGTACAGCGAAGGGTACATATTTAAGCGCCGTGCGCGTGACGCTGAAAGACGGTTGGAAAACCTATTGGCGTGCGCCGGGGGATGCTGGAATCCCACCGGAATTCAACTGGAACCGCTCGGACAATGTTGGCGATGTGTCGATTACGTGGCCCGCACCGGATGTCTTTGACCAGAACGGGCTGCAATCGATCGGCTATGAAAACCAACTGGTTCTGCCGGTCGAGATCACGCCGAAAAACCCGGCGCGGCCCGTACGGCTGCAAGGAACAATGGATCTCGGCGTCTGCAAGGATGTCTGTATCCCCGAACAACTGGAATTTGACCATACTCTGGACGCAGAAGCCGGGCGCAACCCGACCATCGCCGCAGCGCTTGCCCAGAGACCCTTTTCTGAACGAGAAGCCAACGTGGCCCAGGCAAGCTGTCACCTGTCGCCAACAGCCGACGGGATGCAGATCGAGGCACGGGTGACCATGCCTTCTGCCGGCGGGCGGGAGGTTGCGGTGATCGAACCGGGCAATCCTGCTCTCTGGGCCTCTCAGACGCAGACAAGGCGGACGGGCAATACTCTGGTCGCAACCTCCGAGGTAATCAACGCATCCGGAGGGCCATTTGCGCTGGACCGATCGGAAATCCGTATCACTGTCCTGGGTGCAAATCACGCGGTCGACATTCAGGGCTGCAGCACAGGCTGAGCCCGGTGATTTCATGACGCAAACCCCGAAAATCGGCGCCTTGGCGGTTGTTCTGCATCAGGACCATGTGCTTCTGGTGCAGCGCAGCAAGCAACCCGATGCTGGCTTGTGGGGCTTTCCCGGTGGCCATGTGGAATGGGGCGAGACCGTTCTGCAAGCCGCGCGAAGAGAGCTGCGCGAGGAAACCTCAATCATCGCAGAACCACTGCTCTATCTGGACAATCTCGATCTGCTGCGCTGGGACGCAAACGGCGACGTCCAGACGCACTACCTGCTGGTTGGGGTGGCTTGTCAGTATCAATCCGGCACGCCCGTGGCCGGTGACGATGCGCGCGATGCTCGCTGGTTCCCGGTGGACCAGATCCGCCGCGGCGAACTGGAGATGAGCAACCGCGTCGTCGATCTGCTGGAAACCGCCCTGCGCCGGACTTAGGTCGCGGGCCTTTTGAGCCGGGTATAAAGCAAGCCAGAGACTGCCACGCTGAGGAACAGTATCAGCGCAGCACCTGTCACGAATGCGCCTAAGCCCATCCGAAGAATAGCCATGCCATCCTCGCCCGCATAAAGCCCGGACAAGAACCCGATGGGCGCGCCGTAAATTGCGGGCCACACCATCGTGACCGTAAACCATGAAAGCAAGGCGAGGCCCGAACACGCCAACGTCCACTGCACCACACGGTCCGGGGCACGTGCCGCCCGACGCATCGCGGTCATTGGGCGGGACAGATCGTTCAGAATCGCAAGCAACGCCGGGACTAGCAGCAGGACCAGCAACATTCCAAAGCCCAGCCCATAGACCAAAGTAATGACTGTGGGTTTGAGAAACTGCGCCTGCTGCGACCCTTCGTACAGTAACGGGGTCAGCCCCAGAACCGTGGTCAGCGTCGTCAGCATCACAGGCCGCAACCGGTCTGCGGTGCCTTCAACTATCGAAGGCACAAGCCCGCGCTCTTTCTGGTAATCGTCGATGGTGGTCACCAAAACAATCGAGTCGTTGATGATGATCCCCGTCATCCCCAGCAAACCGACAACCGTGAACATGCTCAGCGGGACGTCCCACAGATAGTGTCCCCATATCGCGCCGACCAATCCAAAGGGAATAATCGCCATCACCACCAGTGGCCGCGTCCAGCTGGCAAAGACCCAGGCCAGTACAAGATAGATCCCTGTCAGGCACAGGATCAGACCAGTACGGGCCTCGGACAGGAACTCATCTTCCTGTTCGCTCAAACCGGCCATGCGCCATTCGACCTGCCGTTCCGAGGCAATTTTTGGCAGGATTTCCTCGCCCATGGCACGTGCAATCTCAACCGCGCGCGTCGGGTCATCTTCCGATATGTCACCGTTTACCGAGATTACACGCAGGCCATTTTCGCGCCGGACGGTCGAGAAGCCGGATTTCCGCTCGACCGACACGATATCGGCCAGCGGTACATAAACGCCGTCCGGCGTGCGCATCAGAGTGCGTTCCAGAAAGTCGGCGGTCAGCTCTCCTTCGGGCAGTTCAACCCTGATCTCGGCACTACGCGGGCCGTCCGGGAAGGTCGCCGCCTCAATGCCATTTAACCGGTCGCGCAAGACGCGTCCCAGCGTTTCGATCCTAAACCCCAGCGACTGACCCTGGGCTGTCAGATCCAGAATGTACTCTTCCTTGTCATAGGCAAGGTTGTCTTCCAGCGCCGAAACCTCGGCGTATTTTGACAACTCGGTCTGCAAATCCTCGGAAGCGGATTTGAGCGTATTCACATCCGCGCCATAGAACTGAACGTCAATTGCATCGCCACCGGGCCCAGAGCGCCAGCCCCGGAAGCTGAGCAGTTCGACCTTCGGGTGGCGCGGAACAAAATCCTGCAACTCACCCACAAACTCAAAGCTGGAATAGGGGCGCAGATCCGCATCAATCAGCTCGATAGAAATACCACCCAGCAAATCAGCATCTTTACCATCGGCAGCAGCCAGCCCCCAACCTGCGGATCCGCCAACCTCGGCCAGAACATAGTCGATCGGGTTGCGACCGTGGCGGTCTTCATAGATTTGGCCCAACTCTTCGGTAGCGCGCTGCAACTCGTGCATCATGGCCACAGTCTCGGCGCGGGTGGCGCCTTCGACCATTATGAAGTTGCCCGTGACCGAGCCACGCTCGGGTGCGTTAAAGAACCGCCAGTTCACGTCGCCGCGAATGAAGAGGGCAATCTGACTGGCCAGGACCACCACCATCAATGCGACCACCACATAGCGCGCCCATACGACCCAGGCGATCAATGGGCGGAACAAATGGTCCCGCACCCAGCGGAACCCACGATTGACCACGCGGTTGGGCAGATCATACCAGTGTTCTTTGGTGGAATGCGCGATGGCATGCGCCATGTGGTTTGGCAAAATGAGGAAGCATTCGATCAGTGAGGCAATCAACACCGCGATCACCGTAAAGGGGATGTCGCGGATCAACTCGCCAAACCGGCCGCCAACCAGGGTCAGACCAAAAAAGGCAATCACCGTCGTCAGGGTCGCCGCAAAAACCGGCATCGCCATACGCCGTGCCGCCCGTTCGGCAGCCACCATCGGTGCCTCACCCAGCCGGCGCGCGCGGAAATCAGCGTGCTCGCCCACGACGATGGCGTCATCCACAACAATGCCCAGCGTGATGATCAGGCCGAACAGGGACACCATGTTGATGGACAGCCCGCCGATATACATGAAGGCGATCGCGGCAGACATGGCAACCGGAATACCTGCTGCGACCCAAAAGGCGATCCGCGCATTCAGGAACAAAAACAGCAGACAGACCACCAGGCCCAAGCCAACAAGGCCGTTGTCGACCAGAATATCCAGACGGTCGGTGATCGCCTGAGCGCGGGTTCTGATCAGCTCGATCGTCACCCCTTCGGGAACGCTGGCCTGCATTTCCCTCACAACGTCTTCTACCGCGTGCTGGATTTCGATCGCGTCACCCAGGTTTGAGCGATCTACCCGCACCGACATTGCCGGATTTTCGCCCACAAAGTAGCTGCGATTGCGGTTGACCCCTTCGACCCGGATCTGGGCGACATCGCCCACCAGCAACTTGGACCCATCCGCAAAATTGCGCAGGGCGATACCTTCGATTTCTTCGGGTGTGCGCTTTTCCGTACCCGTGCGAATACGGGCATTCGCGCCAGTCACATCACCTGCTGGGTTTGCATTGACCTCGGCCGCGACAGCCGACGCGACCTCGGACAGGGTGATGTCGTTGGCAATCAGTTGGGCGGTCGGTATCTCGACCACGATGCGCGGCGCAGCAAGCCCCCGAATCGTGGTACGGGTAACCCCGACTGCGAAAAGACGGTTGATCAACTCGTCCGTGAACTTGGCCAGCTGATCAGGATCGACAGGCCCGGTGACAACCACATCTGTAACCCGGTCCCGCCAGGCACCCCGCCGGATTGTTGGTTCTTCGGCATCGTCGGGTAGGCTGGTGACACTGTCGACGGCGGTCCGTACTTCTTCGACGGCGCGGGACATGTCCCAGTTTGGCTCGAACTCGAGCCGAATGCTGGCGCGCCCCTCGCGTGACGTGGACTCGGTGCTGGCGACACCCTCGACCGCCAGCAAGGCGGGCTCAAGCACCTGAACGATACCGTTGTCCACATCTTCGGGACCGGCCCCATCCCAGTCCACACTCACGTCGACGCGCTCCAGGATCACATCCGGAAAGAACTGTGCCCGCATGTTCGGGATTGCCGCTGCGCCCAGGACCAGCATCACCAGCAGCAGCAGGTTTGCCACTGTTTTGTGACGCGTGAAGTAACTAAGTATGCCGCCTGCCGCGCCGGGGATCTCGCGCATCATGGCGCTTAGCCCCCCGCCCTGTTTTCAAGCCGCTGGACAAGCGAGGCGGGCACCTTGGCCTCGCTCAACTGACCCAGAACCCGTTCTTTGACGTCCTTTGGCATGCGGGTGCTGGCCTCAACCTGAGCGACCAACTTAGCGCGCTGTTCCACAGACAGCTCAACCATATCCGGTGCGGCCCCGGCGCTATCATCTATCCGCAGGGGCCGGACACGCACGCCCGACCCCAGCAGCGGCGTACGGCCTATCACGACCTCACGCCCAACCAAACCTTCGCCGCGCAACAAGACCTCGTCGCCCTGACGGCGGATCAGCTGGACTGGCAGCGCTTCGAGCCTGTCATTCTCATCCAGCACCAACACTGTGCCAACAGCATCAAGAACCGAAGACGGCAGCAGTACTACGTTGTCCAGCGGTTGTTCCTGCACTGTGACGGTAACAAAATCGCCTGGCTTGAACCCCGACGCCTCATCCAGTCGGGCATAGATCAAACGCCCGGTCTGCCCTTCGCCCGCCGATCCGCTGTCGCGGCTAATGCGGCCTTGCGCGGTCAGGTCGGTGCCTGTGACCTCAAGCGAGATAGTCACTGGCGCGTCGATCAGATCACCGTCTGCATCCAGCAATCGGACGTATTGCGCGGTTGAGACCCGGAATGCCACCTCCAACGCATTGGGGTCGACAAGCTCCGCCAACTTTTCGTTCGCGGACACAAGCCGTCCTTCGACCAGTGTTACATCCGTCAATGTGCCCCCGAACCGGGCGCGGATTGTCATATCATCCAGATCGCGTTCAGCCGCCTCAAGCGCAATGCGGGCTCGTGACAACAGGGTGGTCGCCTGATCGACGCGGGATTCTGCCTGGGCCAGCGCAATCCGCCGCGCCAGCACCGCCTGCTGCGCGGCAGCCTTGGCCAGCTCGGCTTCTTCCACAGATGCTGCGGCCCCAACTCCGCGGGTCTGTAAATCCTGTTGGCGCTGCAAGGCGCGCCCGCGCAGCTCCGCCTGCGCCTCAGCCGAGTTCAACTCGTCCTGCGCCAGCAGCAGCGACCGCTCCGCGTCACGCTCTTCAAACTGCGCGTCCAACAAATCGGATTTTGCCCGGTCCAGTGCGGACTGGGCGTCCGCGGGATCAAGTTCAACCAGAACTTCGCCTGTTGTTACCACACCGCCATCTTCAAAATCTTCAGCCAGCCCGACAACACGCCCGCCCAGCGCGGCGCGCAACTCTAACCTGCGACGGCTTTGAACTTCGCCGAAGGCTTCAAGATATGGGGTGACGGTCTCCAATTCCGCAGACCGAACAGAAACGGCAAAGACACGCTCGCGCGCCTGCGGAGCCGACTCCTCCCGTGTCAGAACGTCTTGCACGGCGCCCGAAATCATCTGCGCCGCCACAAACAACAGGGCCACTGTCAACGACGTCAAAAAGACTCCAACAAGGCTTTGCCTCAGAAATCGCATATAAAATTCACCCCGGTTGCATCAGGCTGCCATTAGCAAAAGGTAGCTGGGCAGAAAAAAATGCCAAGCCACAAAGCGGTTATGAACGGTTTAACGTGCGGCCAGTCTACTTCCGTCGCAAATGTTCGTCCAATCTGGGCATTATTTCGACGAAATTGCAGGGACGGTGGCGGTAGTCGAACTGTTTTTCCAAAATGCCGTCCCAGGCGTCCTTGCAAGCGCCCGGGCTGCCGGGCAATGCAAATAGATATGTGCCGCCTGCGACCCCACCGGTCGCACGTGATTGCACGGCCGACGTACCAATCTTCTCCATTGAAACGATTGTGAACACCGTGCCGAAAGCCTCGATTTCCTTCTCATAGACATCGCGATGCGCTTCGACCGTTACGTCGCGGCCCGTCAGGCCCGTACCACCGGTTGAAATCACCACGTCTATCTCAGGATCCGCGATCCAGACACGTAACTGTTCGGCGATCTGGGTGCGCTCATCCTGTATGATGCGGCGATCGGCAACCCTGTGCCCTGCCCCTTCGATGCGATCAACAAGTGTCTGGCCGGATTTGTCCTCATCCATCGACCGCGTGTCCGAAACGGTAAGCACGGCGATACGGACCGGAATGAAATCTTTGGTTTCATCAATGCGCGACATGTTCGGTCAGGCCCTTTCCAAGATGGCAAGCCGGATGGCGAGGGCTGTGAAGATCCCCCCAGTCACCCAACCCATGATGCGTGAGGCGCGCGGGTTCGCGATCAGCACCCGCCCCGCACCACCGGCAAATATTCCAGCAAGCCCGTTCACCACAAATCCGCCCAACGCAATGATGGACCCGAAAATCAGGAACTGCAGCAGGATCGATCCCGCCGCCGGGTCTACGAATTGCGGAATGAAGGCCAGTACGAACAGAATTACCTTGGGGTTGGTCAGGTTCACCACCAGCCCGTCCCGGAATGCCAATTGGGTGGGACCGGAGGGAACATCCGCAGAGACCGCCCCATTGCGAAACGCCCCCCAGGCGAGATACAGCAGATAAGCAACACCCATCCAGCGGATCACATCGAACAGCCAGGGCATCGTGGCCACCGCCGCTCCTAGACCGAGACCCGCTACCAGAACGTGAACCATCGATCCGGCGGAAATACCTGCGCTGGCGGCGATTGCAGGCCGCGCCCCGGACCGCAGCCCCTGCCCAAAGCAGAACATCATGTCGGCCCCGGGGGTCAGATTCAGGGCAATTGCCGCCGGGATAAACGCCAGCAGCGTAACTGTTTCAATCACGTGGTGACCTCGAACCAATTTACTGTGGGGCCAAGATTGGCGATCTGCGTCACGCCGATTGCGCCTCGGTAGCCCCAGCTGTCATGGATATGGCCACAAAGGGCAAATTGCGGCTGCAACCGCTCGATTGCGTCACGGACCGCCACCGATCCAACCGCATCACCCGTCGATGTAAGATCGCCGTGACCCTTGGGCGGAGAATGGGCAATCAAGATGTCAGCCCCTTCGCAACGATCCAGCAACTCAGCCGCTTCAGGGTCCGTCAGATCACAGGACCACTCACCGAATGGCGTCACCGGCACGCCGTAACCAAGGCCAAACAGACGCAGCCCATCCACGGTCATGCCTGTGCCGTGCAAAACATGCACGCCTTCAGGCGCGGCGTCGGTCAGTTCACCTGCACTTTCGGCATTGCCCGGAACCAGAACCAGTGGCGCATTGATACCAGAGAGCATCGCCATCGCGTCATCCAGCCCTTGCCGCATATTGCAATAATCTCCGGCTCCGATAACCAGATCGGCCTCATCGCTGGCTGCAACAACGTCTGCGGCACGGTTTCGCGCCATATGCAGGTCCGAGAATGCGAGGATTTTCATACCTTGCCCTCCAGCCTTGCTTTGAGTTCCAGCAAATCGGCCCATGCCTGCCGCTTCATCTGTGGCTGTCGCAGCAGATATGCAGGATGGAACATCGGGATAACCGGCAAGTCCATCGCCTGATCCCACTGACCGCGAAGCCGTGTGATCCCCCGTTTACCCAGAACAGCCTGACAGCTGATATTGCCCATCACCACCAAAACCTCGGGTTTGGCCAAGGCCACATGCCGTTCCAGAAACGGCTTCAACATGCCAATCTCTTCGGGCTTGGGATCCCGGTTCTGCGGCGGGCGCCACGGCAGGACGTTGGTGATATAGACGTTTTCGGTTCGGTTTAGATCAATTGCCGCCAACATCCGATCCAACAACTGCCCGGCGCGTCCGACAAAGGGCCTGCCTTCGCGGTCCTCATCGCGGCCCGGGGCCTCTCCGATAATCATCACCCGCGCACCTGGGGTGCCGTCTGCAAAGACCAACTGCCGCGCACCGCGCTTCAACTCACAATGGTCAAACGCGTCCATGGCCGCCTGCAACTGATCCAGCGACCCGGCAGCCTGTGCCGCAGATTTCGCAACCGCAACCGGATCAAGCTGCTTGGGTTTTTCTGGTGCGGACTGGGCCTTTGCGGGTTTCTTGGCTTTGGGCGCGGTATCCGGCAACGCATAGCGATCCACCGGTGCATCACCGATCGCATCCGTCGCACCCAGTTCGATCTGCCATTCCAACAGGGCGCGGGCAGTATGATAGTCCAAAGCCGATTCCATAACCCTCAATCTAACCACCTTTTGAAGGAGGGAAAGCGAATAGGCCTTGATTGGTCGGTCCGTCGCACCGACCATTGGCGTATTCATGTTGTGTGTTTTGCGATTCTTTCTCATCAGTTTGCTGCTGACCATGCTCAGTGGCCCGGCCTCTGCGCAGTTTCAGGACCGATACGGGCAGTGCCGTTCCGGTCAGTTCAAATGCGGCAGTACCTGCTGTTCGGGCGGCCAAAGATGCAGCTTTGACGGGAACTGCATTCCGCTGGGCGGCACCTATTGCGGTGGCGGCAGAACCTGCGGCCCATTCGAGCGCTGCGTGGCGGGCGGCACCCGGTGCGCCCCAGCGGGGCAAAACAAGTGCAGGTCGCGTCTGGACTGCCCCGGCGGTAGCATCTGCAACGCGCGCGGGGAATGCGAGAAGATAACGCCCGACATTCAGGAACTGCCTTCTCTAACGTGTGACGACGGTCGCATTTGCGGATCCGGATCGTCTTGCCTGCCGGGTGGCGGATGTACACGCCCCGGCTGGTATCTTTGCGAAAAAACCGGATCTCAGTGCCGTCAAGGATTCAAATGTTCAAAAAACCAAGGATGTGTTCCCGTCAAGGCCATCGATTGCGGATACGGCAAGTGGTGCAAGCCCGGCGAACAGTGCCTGCCCGAAGGCGGATGCGAGAAACTGCCCGAAGGATCTGATCCTTAGGTTGCCTTGCGCAGCGCGGCTTCCTATAAGCGGCGCGATTGTCAGACAGGAGCCCGCCAATGCGTTTCGTCCATCGTCACCTTCTTGGCATCGAGCATCTGTCGCAATCCGATATTACTGCCATTCTCGATCTGGCCGAGAAATACGTCGACATGAACCGCCAGTCGACCAAGCATTCCGACGTGCTGTCGGGCCTGACCCAAATCAACATGTTCTTCGAGAACTCAACCCGCACGCAGGCCAGTTTCGAAATCGCAGGCAAGCGGCTGGGCGCGGATGTGATGAACATGGCGATGCAGGCCAGCTCGATCAAAAAGGGCGAGACGTTGATCGACACAGCGATGACGCTGAATGCGATGCACCCCGATTTGTTGGTGGTGCGCCATCCGCATTCCGGCGCGGTCGACCTGCTGGCGCAGAAGGTGAACTGCGCGGTGCTAAATGCCGGTGACGGCAAACATGAACACCCGACGCAGGCTCTGCTGGACGCGCTGACCATTCGCCGCGCCAAAGGTCGCCTGCACCGCCTGAACATCGCGATCTGCGGCGACGTCGCACATTCCCGCGTGGCGCGGTCAAACCTGATCCTGCTGGGAAAAATGGAAAACCGTATTCGTCTGATTGGACCACCGACGCTGCTCCCAAGCCAGTTTGCCGAGTTTGGCGCCGAAATTTACGACGACATGAACGAGGGCCTGAAGGACGTCGACGTCGTGATGATGCTGCGCCTTCAGAAAGAGCGGATGGATGGCGGGTTCATCCCCTCGGAACGGGAATACTATCACCGCTATGGTCTGGACGCCGCTAAGCTGTCGCAGGCTAAGCCTGACGCCATCGTCATGCATCCTGGCCCGATGAATCGCGGCGTCGAGATCGATGGCACTTTGGCAGACGACATCAACCGGTCCGTTATTCAGGAACAGGTCGAAATGGGCGTCGCCGTTCGCATGGCCGCAATGGAACTGTTGGCCCGCAACCTGCGCGAGGCAGCATGAGTGATCTGAACGTCGCCCCCCACGAACATGGCGTCCTCCGCCTGTTTCACTTGGACATGCGGCCCGAAGCAGCAAAGTTCCTGCGCGAACCGGGCGCCGCCGACCAGATTCTGGGTGTCGAGGGTCTGGATCCCGTTCAGATCGACGTCTTTCCCGTATCAGATCTCGAGGAACTGGGTCTTTATGGCTATCTCAACGAAGGGTGCGGCGTCCCTAAAGATCAGCTGGACCGGGCTGCACTGGATCGCATTGAAGGCTGGGTCATGGTCCTGCGCAGTGCCGCGTTTCAGGGACGTGCCGCCACTTTGCAACCGGACGCCAAAGTGCGCCTGATTGGCCTTTACACTGAAGAGGCGACAAGCTGGACCGGTGGAGCAATTAAAACCGAAAGCGCGAAACCGTTCTCGGCCCCGCAGACGCCACCACGGGACGACAAACCCGGCCGTATTGGGTCGGCCATGCTGGCAGTGGTGGCGCTGGTGGTCATCGGAGGCATCCTGTGGCTGATCCTGTGACCTTCACCCCCGACAAAGGCGCTTATATCCGCACGAATACATGGCTGGCCGCCGGGGCCATGGCTGTCGCGATGATCGTGTTGTGGCTGGTCGGAAACCCCTACGTCTGGACCGGGGCGCCCGCGGGTCTTGCCGCGGTTGCCTTTCGCGCATGGTACCTGGCCTCAGAAGAACTGACCACCACATGGCAGATGACGGAAACCTCCCTAACCGGCCCCGGCCCGCGCAATGTGGCGCTGAACCAGATAGAGGCGGTCAACCTCATGGGCAGTTTTGTCCAGATCGTCACCAAGGGTGGCGACAAGCATCTGATCAAGTATCAGGCTGACCCCGCAGCCACCAAAGCCGCCATCGAAAGGGCAATGGGATGAACAACACTATTTTCACCAACGCCCGCCTGATCGACCCGGAAACCGGCACCGACAGCCCTGGCTGGCTACATGTAACCGATGGTAGGATTACTGCGCGCGGCGAAGGGGTTGCTCCGACGCTGGACGGCGCAGTCATTGATTGTAAAGGACAGTGCCTTGCCCCTGGTATCGTCGATATCGGCGTCAAGGTTTGTGAACCGGGTGAGCGGCACAAGGAAAGCTATAAGTCCGCCGGTCTGGCCGCCGCCGCCGGTGGCGTGACCACGATCGTGACCCGTCCTGACACCAGCCCGGCCATCGACACGCCGGAAAGTCTGGAGTTCGTCACACGCCGGGCTCAGGCCGACACACCGGTCAACGTCCTTCCAATGGCCGCGTTGACCAAAAGTCGCGAAGGCCGCGAGATGACTGAGATCGGGTTCCTGCAGGATGCGGGTGCCGTGGCCTTCACCGATTGTGATCACGTGATCGCAAACACCAAGGTGTTTTCCCGCGCCCTGACCTATGCCCGAGCCTGCGGCGCGCTGGTCATTGCTCACCCGCAAGAATCCATCCTCAGCAATGGTGCCGCAGCCACCAGTGGTAAGTTCGCCGTGCTGCGCGGCCTGCCCGCTGTTTCGCCAATGGCCGAGCGGATGGGGCTGGATCGCGACATCGCCTTGCTTGAGATGACCGGGGCCACCTACCACGCTGACCAAATCACCACTGCCCGCGCCCTGCCCGCGCTTGAGCGCGCAAAACGCAACGGTCTGGACATCACCGCAGGTACGTCAATCCACCACCTGACCCTGAATGAGCTGGACGTGGCCGACTATCGCACCTTCTTCAAAGTCAAACCGCCGCTGCGCTCCGAGGATGACCGGCAAGCGGTGATCGAAGCGGTGCGGACCGGCCTGATTGATACGATCAGCTCCATGCACACGCCTCAGGATGAGGAAAGCAAACGCCTGCCGTTTGAAGAGGCGGCCTCTGGCGCGGTGGCGCTGGAAACACTGCTACCCGCGGCCTTGCGTCTGTATCATGCCGGGCAGCTGGACCTGCCGACACTGTTCCGCGCAATGGCCCTGAACCCGGCAAAACGACTAGGGCTGGACAGTGGTCGTCTGTCCGAAGGCGCGCCTGCGGATCTGGTGCTGTTTGACCCGGATGTGCCCTTTGTGCTGGACCGGTTCTCGCTGAAATCGAAATCGCAGAACACACCGTTTGACGGCCAGCGGATGCAGGGTAAGGTCACCGCAACTTTCGTTGCAGGCCAAGAAGTTTACCGGAGACCCTGATGCCCGTCATTGACAGTACAACGACCCAGCTGATCCTCTGGGCAACCTTTGGGTATCTGATGGGGTCGATCCCGTTTGGCATGGTCCTGGCCAAGGTGATGGGCTTGGGCAATCTGCGCAACATCGGTTCGGGCAATATCGGCGCAACCAATGTTCTGCGGACGGGCAACAAGACCGCCGCGGCCCTGACCCTGATTTTCGACGCCGCAAAAGGCGGGGTTGCCGTTCTGGTGGCGCGTGCCCTAGCGGGCGAGGATGCCGCGCAGATTGCGGCGCTGGCCGCACTTTTGGGCCATTGCTTTCCGGTTTGGCTGGGATTTAAGGGCGGCAAAGGGGTCGCCACGTTCCTGGGTATCTGGCTGGCGTTGGACTGGCGCGTCGGTGTGGCCTGTTGCCTGATCTGGCTGGTTGCAGCTGCAATCTGGCGCATCTCATCCCTTGCGGCACTTGCGGCGGCGGCAACGTCCACTATCTGGGCCCTTCTGCTGACAGGTTCGCAAACGCTGCTACTGGCTGGCGTCCTGACCCTGTTGGTCTATTGGCGCCACAGCGCGAATATTGCCCGCATCAAATCCGGCACTGAACCAAAAATCGGACAGTCTTGAGCGCCTCGTACGCCTTCCTGGCCGCCTTTTTTGCTATCCCCAAGGGGTCATCGACCGGGCATGCCCACCGCAGGCGGTATATCGTCAGTCGAACGGAATTTTCTGGCGGCAAGTCCCAAAAACTTGTCGCACGCGCACTGGACGGCAGCGACTACATCAGCCTGAACCTTTATTTGACCAAACGTGGATCTCTTCTTCGCCCCTGCGAGATGCCCGCAGAAAAAGTCACCGAATTCGTTTTGGATTTCAGGCCCGATATGTGAGCTCCACCCTGCATTTGTGAACAGTGCCTCTTCGCCTCTGCACATTCACAATTGATTGCTTTGAACGTGATGGGCCGCCCGCCCACTTGGGTTCTGTGACGACCAATTGCGGGTCTCACGGACAAAAAAACTCTTGGGTTGTCTGGGCGCAATTTTCTGCGTCACGTGGCAGCCCCTTCACGAAAGGTGAAAACAATGAACAAGTTCAAATCTCTTATCGGCGGCGTCGCGCTGTCTGTTGCCCTTGCAAGCTCGGCTCTGGCCGCTGGTGTTGAACTGAACGCAAGCTCGACCGGTCTGGCCATGCAGGGCTATGATCCCGTTGCCTACTTCACCGCTGGCGAGCCGACCAAAGGTGACTACCGCATCACCACACTGCACAACGACGCGATGTACCGCTTTGCCAATGAAGAAAACAAAGCCGCGTTCGAAGAAAATCCCGAGGCCTACCTGCCTGCATACGGCGGTTACTGCGCGTTCGGCGCCGCGATGGGCTTCAAGTTTGACGGTGACCCGACCTACTGGAAGATCGTCGACAACAAGCTGTACCTGAACCTGTCGCAAGACATTCAGCAGCGCTGGGAAGGTGACATCCCAGGCTTTGTGGAACAAGCAAGCGCCAATTGGGAAACCATCGCAGACAAAACACCGGCGGAACTGCAGCAATAATTTCTGACATTCCTAATAAAGGCGGCGGCAGAGTATTCTGCCGCCGCTTTTCGATTCAAGATCAACCACTAACGGGCCGGGTTCAGTCGGTCTTACGGTTCAAGAACCGTGCTGCCTGTGGTTTGACGCGCTTCAAGAACCCGATGCGCCTCGGCCACCTGATCCAACGGGAACCACTGATCGATGTGGATTTTGACCTCACCGCCTTCGACCTTGCCGAACAGCCGCCGTGCCATTGCCTGACAGACGGAAGGGTCGGCGATATGGGTAAACAGGGTCGGTCGAGTGATTTTCAAGGAACCTTTCTTGCCCAGAATCCCGATGTCCATCAACGGGACCGGACCTGAGGCATTGCCGAATGAGATCATCATTCCCAAGGGTTTCAGGCAGTCCAGCGAGCCATTGAACGTGTCCGCGCCGATGGAATCCATGACCACATCCACACCTTTGCCGCCGGTGATTTCGGCCACACGCTCGGCAAAGTTCTCGGTCCGGTAGTTGATGCAATGCGCAGCCCCGTTGAACTGCGCGAGGCTGCATTTTTCGTCTGTTCCGGCTGTTCCGATCAGGGTGATGCCCTCGGACTTGGCCCATTGGCAGGCAATCAGACCAACGCCACCAGCAGCCGCGTGAAACAAAACCGTGTCACCCCGTTTCAAAGGCGTTGTCCGGTGAAACAGATACTCGACCGTCATCCCCTTGAGCATCATCGCCGCAGCCGCGTCAAAAGAAATCCCTTCGGACAACGGACATACCTGCGCCGCTGGCATCACGCGCGCCTCACAATAGGCCCCGGCGGGTGCTGCGGCATAGGCCGCGCGCTGGCCCGGTTTCAGATGGGTAACACCTTCGCCAACGGCCTCAATCACACCTGCCGCTTCCATGCCCAGCGCGTGCGGTAAATCCATCGGGTACAACCCGGTACGCTGGTAGACATCAATGAAGTTCAGCCCACAGGCCCGGTGGCGGATGCGAACCTCGCCGGGTCCGGGGTCGCCCAAGGGCCGGTCTTCGATCTTTAGAACTTCGGGGCCGCCGTGTTCGTGAATGACGACGGTTCTTGCCGTTTGCTGCATGCTGACCTCCTGTTGCCTGACGCCAAGCTAACACGCCTGTGAAACAGGGCAATTGGAAGGTTTTTGCCGCCACGCAACCACAGCGCGAAAAACTGTGCTATACTGGGGTCTGAGCGTTGCCGGCTGGTCCGGCCAAAGGCAACCACCGCCGGATTCAACCCGTTGCGCACTGGCAAAGGGAGGGGATCAAGATGGCCAAAACAATAGGAAATCCGATCAGTTGGGCCGCCCGAAACATCGGCGCGACCGGCGATCATATTACCGAAAGCGTGCACCATATCGGCAGCGCGGACACCCGGCATCTGCCGCAGGTGCAAACACTGACGATGCAGGACCTGAAGGCCTGTTTGCAAGCCGGGTACAATGACTTTCTGGAAACGCGGGCGGATGCGATTTTCATCATACTGGTTTACCCGATCGCAGGTCTGCTGATGTTCGGGTTCGGCCTTAATCGCAACATGGTTCCCCTTCTGGCACCGCTGATCATGGGTTTCGCACTAGTCGGTCCGATCGCAGCCGTGGGCCTTTACGAAATCAGCCGTAAACGCGAGCAAGGCGGCGAGGTGCATTGGCTGGACGCCTTGGGCGTCTTTCGGTCCCCGTCCTTCGGAGCAATTCTGGCCTTGGGATTCTATCTGGTCATGCTGCTGCTGATTTGGCTGATGGTCGCGCAGAGCATCTATGTGCATACGCTTGGGCCTGATCTGCCCACCTCACTCGGGGCTTTCGTGACTCAGGTGTTCACCACAGGCGCAGGCTGGTCAATGATCATCTTCGGCAATGCGATCGGGTTTCTATTCGCGCTGGTCGCATTGGCCATGAGCGTCGTCAGCTTTCCACTGCTGTTGGACCGCCCAGTCGGCTTGCCAGTGGCGGTCGTGACGTCGGTCCGGGTGTTGCGGCATAACCCCGGTGTCATTTTGGCATGGGGGTTCATCGTAGCGACCTTGTTGATCATCGGAGCCATCCCGATGCTGCTGGGGCTGATCGTTGTCATGCCAGTCCTGGGCCATGCAACCTGGCATCTTTACCGCCGCGCAGTGGTCTGATCGGAAAAAGCGCGGGATTTACCCGCGCCAGAGTTTTAACCAGCGACCTTGAGGACAATCTTGCCGATGTGACCCGAGCTTTCCATCCGCGCATGGGCGGCTGCCGCCTCGGCCAGATCAAACTGACTGTCTATGACGGGGGCCACCTTCCCAGCCTCCAGCAATGGCCAGACAGCCTCGCGCAAATCCTGCGCAATCTTCGCCTTTGCCAGATCGCTTTGCGGGCGCAGGGTGCTGCCAGTAAGGGTCAGGCGTTTGACCATCATCATTGCAAAGTTCAACTCGACCTTCGGACCTTGCAGGAAGGCGATCTGAACCAGACGCCCATCCTCGGCCAGAGCTTTGACGTTGCGCGGGATATAGTCGCCACCAACCATGTCGAGGATCAGGTTCGCCCCGCCCTCAGCCCGCATGACGCCCACGAAGTCCTCATCCCGGTAATTGATCGCCCTCTCGGCCCCGAGGTTCACACAGGCCTCGCATTTCTCAGCAGATCCGGCGGTTGCAAACACCCGCGCACCAAACGCGTTCGCCAGCTGGATCGCTGTTGTGCCAATGCCGCTGGACCCGCCATGCACCAGAAAACGCTCACCTGCCTTCAGACCGCCGCGCGTGAAAACGTTGGACCACACAGTAAAGAAGGTTTCGGGCAGGCACGCGGCCTCTTTCATCCCCATTCCCGAAGGAACTGGCAGACAATGCGCAGCGGGTGTGGCCACATATTCCGCATATCCGCCACCGGGCAGCAAAGCACAGACCTGATCGCCGATGGCCAGACCCTCGACCCCGGCACCAACGGCAACAACCTCACCCGATGCTTCAAGCCCCGGCAAATCGCTGGCGCCCTGCGGCGGATCATAGGCCCCGGCACGCTGCAGCGCATCCGGGCGGTTCACACCCGCATAGGCCACTTTCAGGATCACCTGCCCGGCTTGTGGTTCCGGCACCGGGCGTTCCGTCAGTTGCAGAACATCCGGACCACCGGGTTTGGTGATTTCGACAGCGCGCATCATCTGGGTCATGGGCAAATCTCCTTTGCCCAATGCCTAGCAGGCAATTTCTGGAAGGCCCAGACGCTTACTTGCGCGGGTTCAACATACCCGGCAAATCAGCCCGTATCTTTGTCGGCGCTTTTACCTGACCAGCCAACCAGTTCGGCACCGCCAAAAACGGTTTGAACAACGGGTTGTCATTCACCTGCGCCTTGATCTTTTCGAACTGCATGACGTTGTCTATCCGCCGATCCAGAAACTCCCAGGTTTTCTGGTGATCGGGGGAATCATCGCCCAGCCAGAACAGCAGAGTCGAGGAATAGACGCCCGACAACGTCGCTCGTTTCGTGTACCAGTTCACGTCGTCCGAGGAATCGCCAAGCGTGTCCCAGATCAGATCGCAGGTCTGCCATAAGGCTTTTGCCCCATCGGCTGCGTGGGTGGGCAGCGAAAACAACGTCATACCCCGGCGAACAAGCTCTTTGTCCGGAACCGCCTCAAGCCGGAACCGAACTGCAGCGGCGATTCGCTCGCGGAACTTCAACTCGCTCAGGTCCGAGGACTTCAGCCGATCCTCCATCGCCGCGTCGCCGCGCGCGTGAAAGGCCAGTGCCAGATCAACCGCGCCACGGGGGCAAATCGCGCGCGCCAGCGTGTCATCCATATCGCAATCTAAGATAGCTGCACGAAAGCTGGCTTCGGACCAGCCGTCAAACGGCACATGGATCAAAATCGCGTCCAACAACTGCTGCTTGGTGTCTTCATATGTGGTGGTCATGGCGGTTCTCCGGTTCTGGGGACCAGTACTAGACAAGATAGAACGGCTTTGCTATACGGCCAATTCCTGCAATTTCCTTGCAACTCTATCTAGAAAGGTGGTGACAACCACATGCAGGTTAGTGTTCGCGACAATAACGTCGATCAGGCGCTTCGTGCCCTGAAGAAAAAGCTGCAGCGCGAAGGCGTGTTCCGCGAAATGAAGCTCAAGCAACATTTCGAGAAACCGTCCGAGAAAAAAGCGCGCGAGAAAGCTGAAGCGATCCGCCGTGCCCGTAAACTGGCACGTAAGAAAGCACAGCGCGAAGGTTTGCTCTAAGACCTCGCTCGTCCAGCTTTGGATGACACTATTTGACGACCCCCGAGGCATCGCCCGGGGGTTTGTCGTTTCTAGGGTCGGATGATTTACGCCGACTCGGGCCGCCCACGCGCGACAAGCTGCCATTTCCCCCTCAGCAACATTTTGCCCGGCATTTTGCAGCGCAGCGAATCCCGTGACGGTAGCACTGACCCGCCAAAACTCGCCTCTGGACACGCCATCCCTATGAAGGCCGTATCGAGCCTTTGTAACTGGCGCCGTCTACCACGACAAAAAACCAATCGGAGGCAAAAATGTCTACTGCAAGTAGTATCGAACAAGAAATGCTGGCGCTGATTAACCAAGAGCGCACATCCCGCGGGCTGGACCCCCTACAGCTTGAAACGCGGCTGAACGACTCGTCCGAGGATCACAGTGAATGGATGCTGGAAACTGACAGGTTCAGCCATACCGGCTCGGGTGGTTCCAGCGCCACTCAGCGGATGGAAATGGCCGGATTCGACTTCTCGGGCAACTGGCGGTCGGGTGAAAACATCGCCTGGCAATCCGAGCGCGGCGCGCCAGGCATCAGCGATGACGTCGCCCAGCTTCATCAGAACCTGATGAACAGCCCCGGACACCGCGCCAATATTCTGAACCCGGATTTCAAATATATCGGAATCGGCATTGAAACCGGCGACATGCAAGGTTTCGACGCTGTGATGGTGACGCAGAACTTTGCTGCCACCCAGGGTGAGGTCATGCTGGACAGCGGCTCCACTACGCCGCCGGCTCCGACACCACCGGTTGAAGAAACCCCGCAGCCCGAAGAGCCCGTGGCCGAAGTACCTGATCCCGAGGTTACCGAGCCAGAGGAACCCGTAGCCGAAGTACCTGACCCCGAAGTTACAGAGCCCGAGGAACCGGTGGCCGAAGTACCTGACCCCGAAGTCACCGAGCCCGAGGAACCGGTGGCCGAGGTACCTGATCCCGAAGTCACCGAGCCAGAGGAACCGGTGGCCGAGGTACCTGACCCCGAAGTCACCGAGCCAGAGGAACCGGTGGCCGAAGTACCTGATCCCGAAGTCACTGAGCCCGAGGAACCGGAGCCAGAAACGCCCGGAACGGAAGAACCTGAAGAATTTGCATGTTTCGATGTGCAGGAGTTCCTGGCCGAGATCCGGGCATTCGTCCAATCGATTCAGGCGCAGTTCGACCAGTTTGATTGGAACGAAACGGACTATGCCGATGCGGAACCCGAAACCGACGATTTCGATATTGTGATGACCGGCGGTGACGATCCTGCGGACGATGTTGAGACATGCTCTGACATGACCGGAGACAATTCAGGTGATGTCTTTGTGTTCAACTATTATGATTTCGACTGCATGATGGACGCCGCTTAACGGGTCCCAGGGTGCGGGGCGGGGGCGACCCTGCCTCGCACCAATTTCTACTTCAATAGTTCAATAGACCTTTGGGACATACAGATCGTCCGGCAGAACCCGGCGTTCGTATTCCGGGTTGTACTTTCGATCCGGCAGGTCGACTTTTTCCTGCGGCACATCCGAATACGGGATCTTGGTCAGCAGGTGTTCGATACAATTCAGGCGTTCGCGCTTTTTGTCGTTGCCTTCAACGATGTACCAGGGCGCTTCGGGAATGTTCGTGCGGAACAACATATCTTCTTTGGCCTTGGTGTAGGATTCCCACCGAATACGCGACTCCAGATCCATCGGGGACAGCTTCCACTGTTTCATCGGATCGTGAATGCGCATCAGGAATCGCAACTGCTGTTCTTCATCAGTGATCGAGAACCAGTATTTCAACAGAATAATCCCCGACCGCACCAGCATCCGTTCGAATTCGGGAACGTCCTGAAAGAACTGTTCGACCTGATCTTCGCTGGCAAAACCCATGACCCGTTCGACACCGGCCCTGTTATACCAGGACCGGTCGAACAGAACGATTTCGCCAGCTGCGGGCAGGTGCGGCACGTAGCGTTGGAAATACCACTGGCTTTGTTCCCTGCGACTCGGTGCAGGCAAGGCAACCACACGCGCAACACGCGGGTTCAGGCGCTGGGTAATCCGCTTGATTACCCCCCCTTTACCGGCACTGTCGCGACCTTCGAATAGGATGCACACTTTGGCGCCGGTATGTTGAACCCAATCCTGCACTCTGATCAGTTCGGCCTGCAATCGCAGCAGGTTCTGGAAATAGACCTTGCGGTCCAACATGTCGGGATGCTGTTCCTTGTAGATCTTGCGAACTTCCATCGACAGCATCGGCTCACTGAATTCGATTTCGAAATCTTCGTCCAACGTGTCTTCGAGCTCGGCTTCCAGCCAGTCTTTTGGGGCGTCATTTTGTTGGTAAGCCAAGATCTGCTCCTTATCAGTCAACGGGTTCCGACCATACCCAGAGAGTGTGACCGCCTGATGTCATCAGATATAATTGATGAACGCTCCGCGCCGGTTCAATTTCAAGTTGGTGCGGGGCCGTAAAACAGGCAGACGTTCGGTCATTCCTATAATTGAACCGACCTGTGCCTAGATACAAGCGTCTGATTTGACGCAACGCTGGCAGTAAGGCACAGGCTAACCCTTGCACGGCCTTGCCATTTGAGGGTGTCCGACGGCATCAATACGCACCTGAATACGAGAGAGAGCCGTGGCGCATTTTGTATCCCTCCTGCCATTGATATGGCCCTGGTTCATTCTGATCGCCGGCATGGTCAGTGCGGCCTCGGGCCGGCGGCAACTTGGCCTGACGCTGCTGTTGGTGTTTGGTCTTGCCGCCCTCGCCATGGGGCTGGTCACGCCTTTGGCTGTTGGAGTTGTTGCAGCCGGATTTCTGGGTGCTGCGGCCCTGAACCATCTCACAGGCTCCGGTGCGGTGGTTGGCCACGTCATGTTGATTGGCTGGTGTCTTGGATTGGGCGCGCATCTGGTGCCCGGATTTCAAAACCTGCTGGTACTGGACCGGGTCTATGCCGGGCCGGACAGTTCGGCGTTTTCAATGTACCTGAATCTGGACAAGCCAATGGTGCTGTTCGCGGTTCTGTTGGCGTGGCCGGGACTGACCAATTCAGCGAGACCTGTCCGGAGAACACCGTTGCTGGTGGGCCTTGCGGCCTTACCCGCCCTCTTCGCCGTTGGGCTGGCCGCGCAGGCCATCCGGCCAGAGGTCAGCCTGCCGCCTTGGTGGATTGTGTTCGCACTCTCGAATCTGTTTCTGACCTGCTTGACGGAAGAGGCCTTTTTCCGTGGGTATCTGCAGTCGCTTTTTGCGTCCAAACTAGGTGCAGCACTTGGTGTGACTCTGGCCAGCCTTCTGTTTGGTTTGGCGCATTTTGCCGGGGGTCCGGCCCTAGTCGCTTATGCCGCGATTCTTGGCGCGGCCTGTGGTTTGGGATTTTATGCGACCGGTCAGTTGTGGGTGCCCGTCATAATGCATTTCGGCTTCAATGCCATGCATCTGATCCTGTTCACCTACCCGGCCCCAGCCTGACGGTCACACCGGCAAGGCCGTCGTCTTGAACACAGTGCGCAAAGCAAATGAGCTTTGCATTTGCGCCACGCCGGGCAAACGCGACAGGTACTGACGGTGAATTCGGGCGAAATCCTCGGTGTTCTCGGCGACAACTTTCAGAATATAGTCCGCCGTCCCCGCCATAAGATGACACTCCAGAACGTCGGGAATACGCGCCACCGCTTTTTCAAACGCATCCAAAAGCTCTTCGGCCTGGCCCTGCAAGGTGATCTCGACAAACACTGTGGTCGGGACGTTCATCTTGCGTGCGTCCAGCAACGCCACGTAATTTCGAATGTACCCTTCGGCCTCAAGCCGTTGGACGCGCCGATGACACGCCGACGGCGACAGATTCACCTGATCTGACAGCTCGGCATTCGACATCCTGCCGTTTCTCTGCAGGGCGGCCAGAATCTTTCTATCGGTCGTATCAAGGCTCATTGGCGCAAGTCCTTTGCAAGAAATTGCAATAATACCGAAGATTCTCGCAAAGAAAACCCAAATGACGGGCAGAGTTTCACAGAAATTGCATCCAGAATTGCACATAATTTGGGCAGTTTATGAATGGAGGAGCGAGAAATGAAAATCGGTTGCCCCAAAGAAATCAAACCCCAGGAATTCCGTGTTGGCATGACCCCCAACGCTGCGCAAGAAGCTGTTGCGCGCGGCCACGAGGTCATCATTGAAACCAATGCCGGCATGGGTTCCGGCTTTGACAACGACTCTTATGTCGCTGCAGGTGCGCGCATCGTCGACACCGCCGAAGAAGTGTTTGCGACCGCAGACATGATCGTAAAGGTCAAGGAACCTCAGGCGGTCGAGCGCAAGATGCTGCGTGAAGGCCAGCTGCTGTTCACCTACCTGCACCTGGCACCTGATCCGGACCAGACCCACGACCTGCTGGCGTCGGGCTGCACCGCGATTGCCTATGAGACCGTAACCGACCGCAACGGCGGCCTGCCGCTGCTGGCGCCGATGTCGGAAGTTGCCGGTCGTCTGGCACCTCAGGTCGGTTCGTGGACCCTGCAAAAGGCCAATGGCGGCCGCGGTGTTCTGATGGGTGGCGTTCCCGGTGTGGGCCCAGCCAAAGTCATCGTGATCGGCGGCGGCGTTGTTGGCACGCACGCAGCCAAGATCGCGGCCGGCATGGGCGCTGATGTCACCGTTCTGGACCGCTCGCTGCCACGCCTGCGTTACCTCGACGACGTTTTCGGCGGCACATTCAAAAGCCAGTATTCCACAGCCGGCGCAACGGCCGAGCTGATCCAGGATGCCGACATGGTCATCGGTGCGGTTCTGATCCCGGGCGCTGCGGCGCCCAAGCTGATCTCGCGCGCGCAGTTGTCCACCATGAAACCCGGCGCGGTTCTGGTTGACGTTGCCATCGACCAAGGCGGCTGCTTTGAAACCTCCAAGGCGACCACCCATGCGGACCCGATCTACGAAGTTGACGGTGTCATGCACTACTGCGTGGCCAACATGCCTGGCGCAGTTGCGCGCACCTCGACCATCGCACTGGGCAACGCGACAATGCCGTTCATGCTGTCGCTGGCAAGCAAAGGCTGGAAGAAAGCATGTCAGGACGACCCGCATTTGCTGGCAGGTCTGAACGTCCATGCCGGTCAGCTGACTTACGAAGCTGTTGGTACGGCACTGGGTCTGGACGTTGTCTCGCCCGAGGCAATCGTCAACGCCTGAAGCACTCCCGCCCCTGAAAGTAGCCGCTGAAGCGGCTGCTTTACAGCGTTGGGCATGGCGGCGCGCCTTTGGCGCGCCGCTTTTCGTCTGTGGACACGATCCCGGCTTCCAAAAAAGAAACGCCGCGCTGAAAGCGCGGCGCCGGGCCCAACCGGAGGAGGGCATTTCCAATGCCCACGCGACGGGCAGGAGCCTTTACCCTTCCTTGTGGATTTCCACCGAATGCGGGTAGGGGATCGAAACACCTTTGGCGTCAAAGGCTTCCTTGACAGCTTTGGTCAGGTCGAACTTCACATCCCAATAATCCGCTGCCGCGCACCACAGGCGCGCTGTCAGATCAACCGAGCTGTCGCCCAGATTGGTCACGCGAACCCACGGTTCCGGGTCATCCATGATGCGCTCATCAGCCTTGGCGACATCCAGAATGATCTTCATTGCCTCATCTGCACTGTCACCATAGTCGATGCCGAACACCAGATCGACGCGGCGCGTGTCATGGGCCGAGTAGTTGGTGATGATTGATCCCCAGGACTGGCCGTTCGGAACGATGATCTGGACGTTGTCTGGCGTCACCAATTCGGTCGTGAACAGGTTCAGGTCTTTCACCGTCCCCGCGGTTCCGCCGATATCCACATACTGACCCAGCTTGTAGGGGCGGAAGACAACCAGCATGACACCGGCAGCAAGATCGCTCAGAGTTCCCTGAAGGGCCAGACCGATGGCCAGTGATGCAGCACCCAGAATGGCGACGATACTTGTCGCCTGAATGCCAAAGATGCCCAGGACGGCAACCAGCACCATGGCCAGTATGACCCACTTCACCAGGCTGGCGACAAAATTTCCAAGCGTCGGATCAATTTGCGGCGTCGCATTGATCCGGCGACGGACCATGCCGGCAATCGCACCAGCAACGATCCACCCAAAGATCAGTACGAACAGCGCCTTGACCGCGCTTATGATCAGCGGGGCGAATGCACCCACCTGTGTTACGACCTCATCCACGCGCATCTCCTTTCGATTCACGGCAAACCCGCGTCTCTCAGCGCGGGATTGGCGGAATAGTGGTCCATAAGCGCGCTTCGGTCTAGGTGTGAGATACGCAGGTTTTCCCCGTTGTTCTCACGTACACAGTCCCTGACCTTGTATGCACAGCCCGGATACTGGCAAGACCGGGCCGTTGTACCTACCTATTGCAGGCAACCCATGACAGGAGCACCCCATGCTGGACACCGCCTCTCACCCGATCACGGCCCGCTGGCCTGCGCAGTTTCCCGACAGGATTCAGCTCTATTCTTTCCCCACGCCGAACGGCGTCAAAGCGTCAATCATGCTGGAAGAAACCGGCCTGCCCTATGAAGCCCATCGGATTACCTTGTCAGACTCGGATGTCAAAAGCCCCGAATTTCTGTCATTGAACCCCAACAACAAAATCCCGGCGATCATCGACCCGAATGGTCCGGACGGAGAACCCATTGGTCTGTTCGAAAGCGGAGCGATCCTGATTTATCTCGCCGAGAAAAGCGGCAAGTTTCTGGGTCAGACCAAAGCCGACAAATATCGCGTGATCCAATGGGTGATGTTCCAGATGGGTGGCATTGGTCCGATGTTCGGGCAATTAGGCTATTTCCACAAATTCGCAGGCAGCGAGATCGAAGACCCCCGCCCGCGCGAACGATACGTGAACGAGGCCAAGCGACTGCTAAATGTCCTGAACCAACAGCTTGAAGGTCAGGATTGGATTGCCGGAGACTATTCGATTGCCGATATCGCAATCGCGCCATGGTTGCGCGGGCTCGAATTCTACAACGCCCACGACCTTGTCGGCTGGGAAGACCACGCCAATCTGGTGGCCTATCTCGACCGGTTTCTGGAACGACCCGCGGTCCAAAAAGGCTTGGTTACGCCGCCTCGGGCCTGATTGCTTCGGCGATCTTTTCGGCAATCATGATAGTGGGCGCATTGGTATTGCCGCCGACCAGCGTCGGCATAACCGATGCATCCACCACCCGCAGCCCCTCGACCCCATGAACCCGGCCTTCGGTATCGACAACGGCCATATCGTCGACCCCCATCTTGCAGGTGCCCACCGGATGATAAATCGTGTCGGCACGGCGGCGGATATCGGCCTCTAGTGCCTGATCGCTTCCATCATGGGCATAGAGCCGCTTTTTGCGCCAGGGTTCCAGCGGTTCGGATTCGAGAATTGACTCCATGATATGTGCCCCGCGCTTCAACAGATCCAGATCGCGGTCATCGCTGAGGTAAGCCGGATCAATTCGCGGCGGCTCTCCGGCTCGGTCCGAGGTTAGCCCAACGCTGCCCCTGCTGAACGGGCGCAACACACAGACATGGCACGAATACCCGTGCGGCAAGTGAATCTTGCGCATGTGGTCATCAACAATTCCGACAACAAAATGCAGCTGAAGATCCGGTTTGGAAACGGTTGGATCGGATTTGAAGAACGCGCCGCCTTCGGCAAAGGGGGTCGCAAACAGCCCCTCTCCGGTACGGCGCCAGTC
This sequence comes from Ruegeria sp. CDSB117, assembly GCF_059611005.1. Classification (NCBI taxonomy): domain Bacteria; kingdom Pseudomonadati; phylum Pseudomonadota; class Alphaproteobacteria; order Rhodobacterales; family Roseobacteraceae; genus Ruegeria; species Ruegeria sp. CDSB117. The sequence goes on along the minus strand of NZ_JBXWOS010000004.1, from coordinate 26,695 downwards.
CAACCCGGCTTTGGCCAGGTTCCACACCCCGCCAGGGGTCAACCCGATGACATCCTTACGTTTCGAATGATAGCTGAGGACATAGTCCAGATGGTCCTGCAGGTTCTGACCAACACCGGGCAAGTCGTGCAAAACAGGAATACCGTGCTGTTTCAACTCGGCCTCGGGCCCGATACCGGACAACATCAGCAATTGTGGCGAACCAAATGCACCCCCCGAAAGGATGACTTCCCGGCGGGCGCGAACCTCGACGGCCTTACCTTTCTGACGCAGCAACACCCCGGTCGCGCGCTTTTCGTCAATCAGGATTTTCTGGGCTTCTGCCCCTGTCATGATTGCCAGGTTCGGCCGCGATTTGACGCCCCGCAAATAGGCCGCAGCTGCCGAGCAACGTTCACCCTTATGCGCCCCGTCGTGGAACTGCGTGACCTGATACAGGCCTGCACCTTCCTGCTCCGGCCCGTTGAAATCGTTTGTCGCGCGAATTTGTTGCTGGCCGCAGGCCTCGACAAACGCATGAGAGATTGCCCGTGGCTCAGACTGATCCGACACGTGCAAGGGGCCGTCACCGCCATGGAAATCATCCGCACCGCGCACATTGCCCTCGGCCTTGCGAAAGTAAGGCAGGACATTCTTCCAATCCCAACCTTCGCACCCCAGATCCGCCCATTCATCATAGTCCGTGGGGTGTCCGCGCACATACAGCATCGCATTGATCGCCGACGATCCGCCCATTGCCTTTCCCCGTGGCTGAAACCCCTTCCGACCATTTAACCCGGCCTGTGGCACGGTTTGAAAAGCCCAGTTGTTTAGCTTGGGCCGCCCCGAAACCATGGCTGCCACCAGCGCCGGAGCCCGGATCACCAAATCTTCACCAGCGCCACCCGCTTCAAGCAGGCAAACGCTTGTGTCTGGATCTTCGCTCAGCCGCGCGGCCATAACACATCCGGCGGACCCACCGCCCACGATGACATAGTCGAATTCCATGAATGTCTCCCCGTACTGCCCAAACAGACGGTAGAAAGCACCCTGATTTCCCGCAAGGAAAACGTCGCGTGAGTTATTTTGGCAGCGCGCCCGTCAGAACATAGCGCAGTACATCAACGACTTGGCCCGGTTGCTCGGCCACGGCCAGTGCCGCCGCATCCACCTCTTTCAACGCGTGTTGGTGATCAGGGCCGTGCAGCACAATCAGTGATTTCCCAAGCGCCGCAGCGTAACCCGCGTCAAATGCAGCGTTCCACTGTTTGTATTTTTCACCGAAGCGGACCACGACCACATCGGCATCCGCGATGCCTTTGCGCGTGCGGATCGCGTTGACCATTGCGCCTTTGTGGTCGTGCCAATACTTGTTTGGCTCGGCCCCCAGAATGGCCACACCGCAGTCATCGCTGGCCGCGTGATCAGTCACAGGACTGTTGAACGTGATGTCCAGACCCTGAGCGCCTTCGATGATCTGTTCCCGCCAATCGGTATGGATTTCGCCGGATAGGTAAACGTTCAGCATCATTTGCTCCTCCGCAAAAACAGAAAGGGCGCCACCGCCCTTTCATCTTTTCAAAAAACTCCAGCCTGATGCGGCCAGGCATCACCCGCGCAGAACGCCGCCAGTCGCCTTGGTGACCTTCGCGATGATTTTCTCAGCCACCGCTTCGATGTCTTTTTCCTTTAGCGTCGCATCCGTCGGCTGGAGGCGAACAGTGATGGCCAGAGATTTCTTACCCTCACCCAGACTACCGCCGATAAACTCGTCAAAGACCCGGACGTCCTCGATCAGCACCTTGTCAGCACCCGCTGCGGCGTTCACCAGTGTCAGCGCTTCGACGCCCTCGTCGACGACAAAGGCAAAGTCACGCTCGACCGCCTGAAGATCGCGCAATTCCAGCGCCGCTCGGGTGGCACCGGACTTACGTGGCAGAGGCACCTCTTCCGGCCAGATGGTGAAAGCCATCGCAGGGCCTTTGATATCCATCGCCTGCAACGCGCGCGGGTGCAGCTCACCAAAGACGCCCAACACCTTTTTCGGGCCAAGACAGATCTTGCCGTGACGGCCAGGATGCCACCAGGCATCGCCGTCGCGCAGGACCTGCACTTTAGCGGGCGCACCGATTGCGGCCAGCACGGCCTCGGCATCTGCTTTGGCGTCGAACACATCGACAGGGCGCGAAGCACCGTGCACATCCTTGGGACCGCTGCGTCCAACCAAAAGGCCAGTGATCTGGGTTTTCTGATCGCCAGGCTCACCATCGTGAAACACCGGGCCAACCTCGAACAGTGCCACGTCGGCATACCCACGTGCCTGATTGCGGGCCGCAGCTTGCAACAGACCGGGCAGCAAATCGGGGCGCATATGGCTCATCTCGGACGAGATCGGGTTTTCAAGCTGCGTCGCCTCATCCCCACCACCGAACAACGCGGCCGAGGCCTGATCGATGAAGGTATAGCTCACACATTCGTTGTACCCCAGCGCCGCACAAGTGCGACGTGCCATCGACTGACGCCGCTGCGACGGGGTCATCACCGCCTTGGGAATACCATCCGTAATACGCGGCAGCGGCTTACCCTGCAGTTTCGTCAGAGATGCAATCCGAGCGACCTCTTCCACCAAATCGGCCTCACCCATGACATCGGGACGCCAACTGGGAACGTGAGCCATCTCACCTTCCAGGCGGAAGCCCAGACGGGTCAGGGTTTGACGTTGCTCGGCCTCAGGAATGTCCATGCCGACCAGCGACTGCACACGCTCGGCATCCAGCTTGTAGGCCCGTGCGTGGTTCGGTGCTTTGCCCGCTTCGACCACCTTGGACACTTCGCCGCCGCAGATATCCAGGATCATCTGTGTGGCGTGTTCCAGCCCTTCCAGCGTGTACTCAGGATCCACGCCACGCTCAAAGCGATAGCGCGCGTCCGAGTTGATCTTCAGAGCACGACCGGTCAACGCGATCTGCACGTGATCCCAGAACGCGCTTTCGAGGAAGACGTTCACGGTCTCTTCGGTACAGCCGGTTTCCTCACCGCCCATGATACCAGCGATGGATTCGGGACCTTTGTCGTCCGAAATCACCATCATGCCGGGCTGCAGGGTGTATTCCTTCTCATCCAACGCCACCAGCTTTTCGCCACCATTGGCACGGTGAACGCGCAGGTTGCCCTGAACCTTATCGGCGTCGAACACGTGCAGCGGACGGTTCTGGTCGAAGGTCATGTAGTTGGTGATATCGACCAACGCCGAGATCGGACGCAGACCAATTGCCTTTAACTGATCCTGCAACCATTGCGGGCTGGGGCCGTTTTTGACGCCCTTGATCAGACGACCGGTGAAATGCGGCGCGCCATCCAGCGTGTCCTCATCAATCGTCACCTTGATCGGGCTTTCGAAATCACCCGGCACCGGCACATAATCACGCTCTTTTAGCGTGCCAACACCGCGCGCAGCCAGATCGCGGGCGATCCCGGCCACGCCCAGCGCATCAGGGCGGTTCGGCGTGATCGCGATTTCGATCATCGGATCGACCTTCGCGGGTTCGTTTTCAGCCAGCCAGTCGACGAACTTGTCGCCGACTTCACCCGAAGGCAGTTCGATGATGCCGTCATGCTCGTCCGACAGCTCCAGCTCGCGCTCCGAAGCCATCATGCCAAAGCTTTCGACACCGCGGATCTTGCCGACGCTGATGGTCAGGTCCAGACCGGGGATATACATGCCGGGTTTACAGACAACGACAGTGATGCCTTCGCGCGCATTCGGCGCGCCGCAGATGATCTGCAGATCGCCCTCATCGGTCGCGACCGTGCACACGCGCAGCTTATCCGCATCCGGGTGCTTTTCCGCGTGTTTCACATAGCCCAGCGTAAAGCCCGCCAGACGGTCCGCAGGGTTCACGATCGCTTCGACTTCCAGTCCAAGATCGGTCAGCATCTCTGCAATCTCATCCACCGATGCGTCGGTGTCGAGGTGGTCTTTCAGCCAGGAAAGAGTGAATTTCATCGGTCGGTATCCGCCAGTAAATCTAGGGTCAGACCGCGTTTAACGGATATTGCGGACAGGGGAAAGAGGGTGCGGGGGGCTTGGGCGCCTACTCTTCCGCGACCGTGTTGGAAACGCCCTCTGCACCGGCAAACACAGCCAGAATCCGCGCGATATCTTCGCCTAAATTCACGCCTGCATGAGGTGAACGGAACGCCTCGACCAGCGCATCACCGGTTTTGTAGGTTTTGGTCCCGGCATCCCCGTAATCCACTGTGATTTCACCCTCCAGCATGTAAGCCGCCAATGGGGCCTCGTGCCGGTGCCAGCCGGTTTTTTGGCCGGGCTGCATGGTCACGATGGCCATGGTTATCTGCGCCTTGCCTTCGGGGTATTCCAGCGGTTCACCAATCACGGACTTATCGGTCTGCAACAGAACCTCAACCGGCGGATACGTATCGCGCGCCAGAACAGGTGTGGTTGCAAGGATCAGGGCGCATAGCAGCAAGGTTTTCATCGGGCAGTTCCATTTTCGGATCATTCCGGGCAACCAAGCTGGAAATACCTGTGCAAGTCAAATGATCAGGGGTATGTCGGTTCACGCCCCAGCAGCTCATCCAACTGCCGCCCAATCCAGCCATGCGGGATGAAATGCCCGCCGGGATGCGTATCCAGCGAGACCTGCCCCTGCGCACAATCGGTCCATTCCACCCGGCTGAGCGTCAGGATCGGCACCACGCTCCAATCCCCGCGCGGCGTCGCTGTTTCACACCCGAACTTCTGCCGCCACAGTGCTACCGGATAGGTCGTATCCCCGCCCGGCCCAAAGGGGAAATCCATTACGGTATCGCTGGTCCCGTGCACATGGCGCACCTCGGCCGGGGCTTGCGGGCAATCCTCGGTCTGCCGGATCGAGCCTGCGACCGCCAGCAAAGCGGCCGTGTCATTTCCCGACTGACAGACATAGCGCCACGCCATCGCGCCGCCGAACGAATAGCCAGAGACATAGATGCGGTCCGGGTCAATCGGATAGCGTTTGGCGACGTCCTCCAACACCCGGTCGGCAAAAGGCACGTCGCCGGTGTCCGAGGTCCAGAAATCCCAGCTTTTGCCCAACCCGTTCGGTGCCACTAGCAGCACGCCGCGCAGCTTCGTAGCCCCTGCGATGCGTTCATGGTTCACCACCACAGTTCCCTGCCGTGCCCAGCCGTGGAAATGCAGCAATACCGGCAGAGGCGTTTCACCATCCCACCCGTCCGGCTCCAGCACATGATACGAGCGGTCGCCAACCTGACAGGCGGTATCGCCGTGACATCTATCCACAGCAGCGGCTTGGGTGGCGGTCAACAGGAGAAGGCAGAGCAGTCGGTAAATCATCTGCCGAACCCTAGCGAGCCTGCGCCCGCTGTCACGTCACAACCCCGTGCGAGATTGTGACAAGCCGTGCTGTCGCCAGACCGCGGGGTGGCGATATTCGGGCTGTAGTGGGCAATTCATGCTGGTCAAGTCCGTGGATCGCTCAAACCGAACGCCTGCGGAGACAAATCGCCAGCCCGTGCGGGCGGTCTGGCGACAGCGCGGCGGCCTATCGGCCTTTGTTCCGCGCTTCCAAGCTAACTGAGAACCGACTTTGCAAAAATCTGATCAGCCGCAAGGTCGTCTACATGGGTACCAGACACTAGATCACATCGCATTGCGGCAACTAGTTCTTGATAAGCAGTTGCATAGTCTAGATTTTTCTTCTTAAATTCGTCTACCGCGCTCTTATTTTCAACAAAAACTTCCATGACACTCTTTTCAGCATCAATAGGCAGGCCAGGCCTTTTCGCATTCGCCTTTTCCATACCTCTTACCAAGGCTTCGCCAAACATAATCTTGGATGCATGAACTACGTCTTTTGGAGCCGTTAAAACTATCAAGCTATGCAGATTGGTTATTTTTTCGACGTACTCGAAAAAACTATCAACGGGAATGGAAGCCATTCCCGCGTTGCGATCCATCAACACCGAAAGGTAATCCGCATAGATGAGGGACCTTTTTTCCCTTAGGTGCTGTTCTCGGTCGGATTTCCTTTGAACAAAGAACACCCAAATAGCACCAAAAAGCGCTGTAAAGGGTGGCAGAGTCGTTTGCACTATGTCCAACAATGACCAACCGGTAGAGGCCATGCTTAAGGTTTCCGTCACCGCGACAAACCACCATGCAGGTTCGGCATATCCAGTGCCGCAAACCCGTAATGCCGCAACCAGCGCAGGTCGCTGTCAAAGAACGCCCGCAAATCCGGAATACCATATTTCAACATCGCCAGACGGTCGATGCCGATGCCAAAGGCAAAACCCTGATAGACATCCGGATCAATCCCACCGGCGGCGATTACCTTGGGGTGGACCATGCCCGAACCCAGAATCTCCATCCAGTCGTCGCCCTCGCCGATCTTCAGCTGGCCGTTATCCCAGGAACAGCGGATATCGACCTCGGCCGACGGTTCAGTGAACGGGAAGTGCGAGGCGCGGAAGCGCAACTCGACATCGTCGACCTCGAAGAACGCCTTCACGAACTCTTCCAGAACCCATTTCAGGTTCGCCATCGAGATGTCCTTGTCGATGGCCAGCCCTTCGACCTGATGGAACATCGGCGTGTGGGTCTGGTCATAGTCGGCGCGGTACACACCGCCCGGGCAGATCACGCGGATCGGCGCGCCCTGTTTCTCCATCGAGCGGATCTGCACCGGCGAGGTATGGGTGCGCAGCACGTGCGGTGGGCGATTGTCGCCCTCGGCGCGGTGCATATAGAACGTGTCCATCTCGGCCCGCGCAGGGTGGTGGCCGGGGATGTTCAGGGCGTCAAAGTTGTACCAGTCGTCTTCGATCCGCGGCCCTTCGGCCACCGAAAAGCCCAGTTCGGCAAAAATCGCGGTCAGTTCCTCGGTCGCCTGGCTAACAGGATGGATCGACCCTTGACGGCGCGCGCGGGTCGGCAGGGTGACGTCCAGCCATTCTGTGCGCAGACGTTCGTCCAGCGCGGCATCGGCCAAAGCGGCTTTCTTGGCGGACAGGGCCGAGTTGATCTCATCCTTCAGGGCATTCAGCGCGGGGCCTGCAACCTGGCGTTCTTCGGGCGTCATCTTGCCCAACTCGCGCATCTTCAGCGCGACCTCGCCCTTTTTGCCGACAGCTGCGACACGGATCGCTTCGAGTGCGTTTTCGTCGCCTGCATCGGCGATCTGACCCAGATATTTTGCCTTAAGATCGTCCATGACGGTTCCCTGAATGCTGTTGAAGCTCTGCTATCACAGCAGTCTGCGAAAGCAAGAGGGGCGGATCAGATCGCCCGCAGCATTGCCACTTGTGGGCCGCACCGGACCGGGCGAACGGTCGGGCCATAAGTTTGTGGCTGATCCAAAAGCTCGGGGAACAGGGCGAACAGCTCGTCTGCGGCTTCGCGGTCAAGGCTCGACAGGCCCTGCGCCCCGGGAAAGAAGCTTTCCGAAATCAGGCCAGAGGTCGACACCAGTTGATGCCGGTCAAAGAACAGATGAACATAGTGGACAAGGTCGCAAGGCGCAGATGTGATGGTCGTGTCATTGACCATTGATTTGGCCGCGACAAGAACCTCATCTTCTCCGAACAGCAGCTGCGCCTGCCAACCTGAGACCAGCAGGCGGTGTTGCGGCGAGACGTAAATGTCCCTTTCCGCCCCCAACGCGCCGGAACGGATACGAACGGGTGCAAATCGACCCCGTCCTGAAACAGTGCGGCCACCCGCCCAGCGAATGATGCAAGCACCATCGTCCTGTGTCAGCACCAAGTCACCCGGCCCCAGAGTTTCAACCCTACGCGGACCATCCGGCGTGTCGACCAACGTGCCAGCCGCGAAACACGGTGCGCCTGAATCGCCGGGCGAGAGCGGCGCATGCACCAGTGTGTCCGGGTTGGGCTGATTGAACTGCAGGGTTGTCGTGGTTTGGTTCGGCCCAACAAGAACCGGCAGATTTTCCGAAGTTTCCCCGGCGGCCAACCCGTTTTGCGCTACGATATTGGTGGTTCCGCCGCCGATATCGTAGAAATCAATGACCTCGCCCGTCGATGTATTGGTCAGCGCATAGGCTTCATAGTTGTTCGGACCCCCGCCATTGGGGTCTGTCAGCAGGATCGGAAAGAAGTCTGCCGAAATTACGAAGACCTGTTCATTGTTGTCAGGGTCGATTGAAACCTGAACCGACGGGTGGGTCAGCGGAATCTCGATCCCGACCTGACCATTCGCCTGATAGAAGGACACAGTGAAATTGGCCGGATCCTCATCGGATCTCAGCGCAACCTCTAGGAATTCGGACACACCGCTTTGGGCGGCGTAGGCATTGGAATAATGCAGTTCGCTGATACGGGCCATGACGTCATCACGCTCGGGGATATCTTGCCAAGCATAGTCGATTGACCCCGCCACATGGCAAGGTCACATCACGTTAATTGGCAAATACTCTCCTAAAGGCAACAGACCTAAAAGACGGTCAGTAGCTGAAATCGGGATAAATCCGGGTCAGATCGCCGTTCCAGTCGCCGTTATAGTGATCCAGCAACTCGTCCGCCGGAACCTTGCCAGTTTCGATACTGTCCTTGAGCGCATTTAGGAAATGCGTCTCATCCGGTACCAACCCACCTGCACCGGGAAAGGCGCGGGATTTCAGGCCGGCTTGGGCGATCGAAACCACCTCGCCAGCCAGTTCGTGCATGTTGATGTTGCCGACCTGCGCCTGCAGGCCGTCCCGGGCGGCGGCAACCCGAAGCTCTTCGCGCGTCTCGGCATCCCAGCCTTTGACCAGATCCCAGGCCGCATCCAGCGCGCCTTGATCATAGGTCAAACCGACCCAGAATGCGGGCAAGGCGCACAGGCGCCGCCAGGGACCACCATCGGCCCCGCGCATCTCCATGAACTTCTTGATCCGCGCCTCGGGGAATGCTGTGGTCAGGTGATCCGCCCAGTCAGACAACGTTGGCGTTTCGCCCGGCAATGCAGGCAGTTTGCCTTGCAGAAAGTCACGGAAGGACTGGCCCAGCGCGTCGATATACTTGCCGTCGCGATAGACGAAATACATCGGCACATCCAAGGCGTACTCGACCCAAGCCTCAAACCCGAACCCGTCTTCGAACACAAAGGGCAGCATACCGGTGCGCGCATCATCCAGATGACGCCAGATATAGCTGCGCCAGCTCTTCTGGCCGTTTGGCTTACCCTCAAAGAACGGCGAATTGGCAAACAGTGCGGTTGCCACCGGCTGCAACGCCAGCGCGACGCGCAGTTTCTGCACCATGTCGGCCTCGGATCCAAAGTCGATATTGACCTGAACCGTACACGTCCGGCGCATCATCGACCGGCCCATGGTGCCGACCTTTTCCATGTAGTCATTCATCAGCCGGTAACGCCCCTTGGGCATCAGCGGCATTTCCTCATGGGTCCAGATCGGGGCGGCCCCAAGGCCGATGAAGCCGACACCGATCTTGTCCGCGATATCCTTCACATCGCGCAGATGCGCGTTCACCTCGTCACAGGTTTCATGAATGGTCTCAAGCGGCGCGCCTGACAATTCCAACTGCCCACCGGGTTCCAGCGAGACATTGGCGCCGTCCTTTTCCAGCCCGATCAGCTTGCCGGCCTCTTCCACCGGGGCCCAGCCGTGCAGATCGCGCAACCCCTGCAGCACTGCAAGTATAGAGCGCTCGCCCTCAAAGGGCAGAGGTTTCAGCGTGTCTTTGCAATAACCGAACTTCTCATGTTCGGTTCCGATACGCCAATCCTGTTTGGGCTTGCAGCCCGATTCCAGATATTCGGCCAGTTGCTCATGGCGTTCGATCGGTCCGCCGCCGGACTGGGGAATGGACATGAACCGTGCTCCGATCCTGATGTGTCTGTCGTTTGGTCAGTCGTGGTCTTAAACCGCGCCAGTGTCAATGCAGCCTCAAATGGGCCGGGCGCAGAGGCGTACGTTCCCAAATAACCACAGGATGCGTCGCGCCACCGTTCAGTTCCGACAGCATTTGTTCAGTTTTCAAACCCGGAAGGGCCGAGAACACATCGAACAGCGCTTCGGCACCTTCCGCATTCACAGGAATGTGAAGCGTCGGCTGCCCCTGTTGATCCAAAATCCAATGCGCCGGGGACGATGTCGGGTCCAGCGCAAGGCGCTCGATTTCACGTGTCGCAACGATGCCGCCTGTCAGCGGTCCTAGATAAGTGATCTGACCTTCATCGATGGTCACCAGACCAGGGCCACCTGCACCGGTTCGGAACCGGGCACGTTGAATGCCAATAACGGCCAGCGCCACCGAGACTGCGATCAGAACCCAGCCCAGCCAACCCAGCAATCCACCGGGTCCGCCGATCCAGCTGAGGCCGACCAACAAGACGACCCCTGCCACCAGCACTTCGCGCCAGCGCCACAGGGCCAGTTTGGCTTCGGGTCGGATGAAACTCATGCCGTGTCCTCGGGGTTTTTGAACAGAATCAGGGAATAGTGGCCTGCTGGCCGGAACCCAATTGCTATATAGGCACGCGCGGCGGCATCGCTAGCGGCAAACAGAACAGCGCGGGTTGCGCCGTTGCTATGCGCCTCGCGTAGATGCAGCGCCACTGCCAGTCGCGCGTATCCATGCCCCCGAAGATCGGGCGGCGTGTACACGCCCCCAATCTGGACAACCTCTGGCAAACGCGAGTTGAACCCGGTCATTCCTACCGGCTGGTTATCCATCAACAAGGCCCGATGAGAATCGCGTTCGATATAGGCAGCGATATCTTTTTGTGCCTGAGGTTGCGCGCGTTCGGGGTCAAAGCCCATTGCTTCGATCAGATAGTCTTGCCGCCATCCCACTGTTAGGGATCGGTGCAGTTCATCCAGCGGCACCAGTTTCGCGCCGGTGGCGTCCGGCATGACAAGTCGATTCAGATCCAGCGAGAATCCCGGCTCGTCACTGTTTAGGGTTGCAGGCCGGTCTTCCCATCCCGCAAGCTGCATGATCCGACCGGCTTGAGTGGCCTCAGCCGCCAGACCGAACAACTTGCGCCCTCGGATCAGGCGAATCGCATGGCTCAGGTCTTCGTCCGAGCATTCTGGGCATTGCGGCAGGACCATACCTTCATTTGTGATTCCAAAAATCGCCCTCGGACCATCACCCAATGTCCACAAGTTCAAGGCGCGCGGGTCTGAGCCGCGCAAGCCGAAATCCCGCAGGTTCGCCAGAGGGAACATGGACGTCTGGATATGTTCGAACAGGAACCTGTCGATCTTTGGGACATCTGCGTTTTGCGCTTCTTGCCAGCTCACGCCCAATCTCCCAGCGCCTGCTGCCACATGGTCAGCGCCGCAACGGCAGCCGTATCCGCGCGCAGGATGCGCGGGCCAAGGCTGACCACATGCGAAAAGGGCAGCGCAGCCAGCCGCGCGCGTTCACGCTCGGAAAAGCCACCTTCGGGGCCGATGAGAATAGCCCAGGGTTGGTCCGTTTCATTGCCCGCCAGCCGCAGGGCCGAGCCTACCTCGGCCTCATCGCAGAACATCAGTTGCCGCCCTTCGGGCCAGCTTTCCAATACGCGATCCAATCGCTGCAGATCAGCCACCTCGGGCACAAATGTTCCACCGCATTGCTCGGTCGCCTCAACGGCGTGCGCCTGCAAGCGGTCCTGACGAATGCGTTCCGAGTTGGTGAATTCCGTCTGCACCGGCATGATCCGCGCCGCGCCCATTTCGGCTGCTTTTTCAACGATAAAGTCAGTGCGCGCTTTTTTGATCGGCGCAAACAGAAACCATAGATCGGGCGGCAGCTGCAGCGGTTTGGATTGCTCAACGCAGGACAAGACGCCGCCCCGCTTGCCTGCCTCTATTACCTCGGCCAGCCACTCTCCGTCCTGCCCATTGAACAGCGCGACCTGTCCACCGACGGACAGGCGCATGACGCCAAACAGGTAATGGGCCTGCTCGCGCGTCAAAGGAACCGATTGCCCCTGACCCAGAGGGTGCTCTACATACAGTCTGATCTTTGCACTCATGAGACCTTACATATGCAAGGCAATGCCCCAACACCAGACGGTCAGGTTGCCGACGCTGTCAGCGGCAACTGGGTCGATACATATGCGCCCGCTTTCACCCGCCCCTACCTGCGTCTGAGCCGCGCTGACCGGCCCATCGGCACGTGGTTGCTGTTGATTCCCTGCTGGTGGGGATTGGCACTGGCCATCCTCAGCGACGGCACCCCGCGGTGGGAGGATCTGTGGATCGCCATCGGCTGCGCGTTCGGCGCATTTCTGATGCGCGGTGCTGGCTGTACATGGAACGACATCACCGACCGCGAATTTGACGGTCAGGTCGAACGCACCCGATCCCGCCCGATTCCATCGGGTCAGGTCAGCGTGCGGCAGGCAGTGATCTGGATGGGGCTGCAATGCCTGCTGGCGCTGATGATTCTGTTGACCTTCAACCAGGCCGCAATTGCGATGGGCGTACTGTCGCTGTTGCCGGTGACGATCTACCCCTTTGCCAAGCGATTTACATGGTGGCCACAGGTGTTTCTGGGGCTGGCCTTCAACTGGGGCATCCTGCTGGCCTGGGCTGCCCACACGGGAACCGTGGGTATACCCGCAATCACGCTGTACCTAGCCGGGATCGCATGGACGCTGTTCTACGATACGATCTATGCCCATCAGGACGCCGAAGATGACGAACTGGTCGGGATCAAGTCCACCGCCCGGCTGTTTGGCACCGACACTGCGCGATGGTTGAAGTATTTCCTGATGGCCACAGTGGCGCTTATGGGACTGGCAATCATCGACGCCACGACGACCCAGACGTCAATCATGGCCCTGGTGGTGGCACTTGGCGGGCCTTGGGCGATGGGGTGGCACATGGCGTGGCAATTGCGGGGACTTGATATCGAAGACAACGCCAAACTGCTGCAATTGTTCCGCGCCAACCGTGACACCGGCCTTATTCCGCTGATCTTCCTTTGCGTCGCCTTGTTGCTCTGATTGCACCCGGGCCTAGCCCTCTGTAAGAGTTCCGAACACTCACCCGAGGAGTCGATAGTTCGCACATGCGCCTGCCTTATGTCTTCGTCGTTGCCTTTGTCTTCCTTGTGTCCGCAGGGCTGTCTCTGTTGGCGGCAAGTTTTGCCGTGACAAAAGTCGAAGAGGCCTCTGAGTTCGCCGTGCGACGTGCGCTGGACCTGAAGGGTCACGACTGGGCCGAGGTCCAATCGGACGGGCTGCGGGTCGTTCTGACCGGAACGGCTTCGGATGAGGCCACACGATTCAACGCTCTGACAGCGGCAGGGACCGAGGTCGACACCTCGCGCGTCATTGACGAAATGGAAGTCGCGCCCACGACGCAGCTGGCCTCGCCACGCTTTTCAGCCGAGATTCTGCGCAATGACAGCGGAATATCGGTAATTGGCCTGATCCCGGCCAGCGAAGATCGCAACGCGCTGACAGAGAGATTGCGCAGACTGAATGACGGGCCGGTCTCAGATTTGTTGGAAACCGCCGATTATCCAAAGCCGAAAGGCTGGGACGAAGCAATTACTTATGCGGTCGAGGCGCTGACCCGGTTGCCTCGGGCTAAAATCTCGGCCAGCCCCGGGCTTGTTAAGGTGACCACAATTGCCGACAGTCAGCAGGAAAAGGAGCGGCTCGAACAAGAACTGACCCGCGCGGCGCCGCCGAGCCTGCGCATTGGCCTGTCCATCTCGGCACCTCGCCCGGTCATTACGCCCTTTACTTTGCGTTATCTGATCGACGAAAACGGCGGGCGTTTCGACGCCTGCTCAGCCCAGGATGAAAAGGCGCGGGATCGGATCGTCGCGGCCGCCCAGGATGCAGGTCTGGATGGCCCGTACTCCTGCACCATCGGTCTGGGCGAACCGTCTCCACGTTGGCCTGATGCCGCTGTGCTCAGCATTCGGGCCTTGTCAGACATCGGTCAGGGTACGGTTACTTTATCGGACGCCGACATCACTCTGGTCGCGGCTGAAGGTACAAGTACCGCGGTGTTCGACCAGGTGATCGGCGAACTGGAAAACGCACTGCCTGAGGTCTTTGCCCTGCACGCGGTTCTGCCAGAACCCGAAACGGAAAACCAATCCGGCCCGCCCGAATTCTCAGTGACACGCAGCCCCGAAGGTCTGGTGCAAATGCGCGGCCGGCTGGGGGATGAAACCCTTCGCGACATGGTCGACAGCTATGCCCGTGCCGCGTTTGGTTCCGAGCACGTTCATACGGCCACCCGCATCGCCCCTGACCTGCCCGCTGATTGGCCCATTCGCGTTCTCAGCGGGCTTGAGGCGTTGTCGCAACTGCACAATGGCGCGCTGACCGTGACACCGGACGAAGTGGTTCTGAACGGCATCAGCCACGATCCCAAAACCCGGGCATATGTTTCGGGGCTTTTGTCGGAAAAACTGGGCGAGGCGCAAGATTTCAGCCTGTCGATCACCTATCAAAAGCCACCCGAGCCCGCAGACAAGCTGCCCGACCCGGATGTTTGCGAAGAGCGCATCGCCGAGGTTCAGGCGGGTTCCAAAATCGCCTTTGAACCAGGTTCTGCCACGGTCGCCGCCGAATCGCGCGATACGGTCAATCAGATCGCCGACATCCTGCGGGAATGCGGACCCATCCGGTTGGAGATTCAGGGCCACACTGACAGCCAGGGCCGCGAAGAGATGAACCAGCAGCTCAGCCAGTCGCGTGCACAATCCATCTTAAATGAGCTGCGCGCGCGGCGCGTGCCCACAGCCAGCTTTACTGCCTTGGGCTATGGTGAAACCCAGCCAATCGCCGACAATGACACCGAAACCGGGCGCGAAGAAAACAGACGCATCGAATTCCGCCTGATCCGGCCCGAATCCACCGCTGAATCTCAAACCGCGTTGGAAGCGATGGAAGACGAAACAGAGACGTCACAAGACGCAGAGCCAGAGGCCGAAGCCGCAGAAACGGATGCGGAAACCGACTCGGGCGCAGGGGACCAGTAAGTTGAACAGAATCGAATTCATTATCGCGACCGCCGTCATATTGTTTGCCGCCTTTTGCATGGGGTGGTTCGCCAACTGGCTGGCCCATCGCCTGTCGCGCGTCCGCCAAAGCGACGTCGCCGATCTGGACCGCATGAGCCAGGAACTGCACGAGGCAGAAGAAACCCGCGATCAGGCGATCACCTATCTGCAGCAGCGCGAGGCCGAACTGACCAACCAGCTGACCCAGACCGAGGCCGAATTGGCAGCCGCCATGGACGGCCTGCGCGCGGCGCGGCAAGAGGCCGAAGAACTACGCGGGCGTATCAACAACGCGGATTGATCCCAGCCCCGGGCTTAATAGCTGACCCCGGTTGGGGCCGACTGCACCTTCGGCACAAATCAGCCGATCCGAGGCAATCGCCTTCAATTCTTACAACAAATTCAATATTAGGAATTGGTGCATTTTTACACATGCACATCACTGTTCACTATCCAGGAAATTGGAGTGTACTATGAATTTCAAATCATCATTAACTGCTGCTGCAACTCTAAGCATCTTCACCGGCGCCGCCGTCTGGGCGTCAAGTGACGTGATACCTTCAGAGAATGATACCTTCACCAACTGGGGCGAAGAATCCGGCTGGACCATCTTTGTGGATGACTCCCGCGGGTCCTGCCTGATCGAGCGTATGGACGAAAACCAGAACGTCGTTCAGATGGGTCTGACCAAGGACCACGAGATGGGCTATCTTGGTGTGTTCACGAAGAACGACATTGGCCTGAAGGGTAAGAAGGAAAAGATCTTCCTGTCACTCGACGGCAACGTCTACGAAGCTGAGGCGCACAAGAAGACTAAGCATCTCGCCGACGGATATACAGGCGGATACATCCTTGCGAACAACGCCCAGTTTGTGGATGACGTCATGAACAAATACGAAATGACCGTGTTTCCGAAGAAAGAGTTCGCATTCACCGTTAGTCTGGATGGTACTAAAAAAGCCATCGAAGCGGCACGGCAGTGTAACACCGAACAAAGCACCTAACTCGCTATGATAGACCCGGCACCAGATAATCCGGTGCCGGGCACAGAACCTACCACCGCGTCAGCGCATCTTCATCCTCATCCTTGGCTGCGACCCATTCCGCGCCGGATGTGGTGATTTCCTTTTTCCAAAAGGGAGCGCGGGATTTCAGGTAATCCATCAGGTATTCTGCCGCCTCAAACGCATCCTTGCGGTGCCGCGCGGCAGTGGCCACCATCATGATCCGATCCCCCGGGGCAAGGCGCCCGTGGCGGTGGATCACCAGCACATCGCCCAACGACCAGCGCTGCTGTGCCTCTTCGGCGATTTTGGTTAGCGCCCGTTCGGTCATACCGGGGTAATGCTCGATCTCCATCACATCCAGATCGCCGGATGCCAGATCGCGCACCACGCCGGTAAAGGTCACAATGGCGCCGTTGGCATCGTCTCCGGCGGCGAAGGTATTGGCTTCGGCCCCAAGATCAAATTCTTCTTCCTGAACCGCGATGCGCATGGTGTCAGCCGCCGGTCATCGGCGGGAAAAAAGCCACTTCGCGCACGCCCAAAAGCGATGCGTCAAAATCGGACAGTTCCTGATCCAGTGCCACGCGCAATGCGGACAGGTCCGCAAATGCGGCAGCATAGCGGTCTTCACGCGCGCTCAGCTCGGCGACCAGATCGGATACGGTTGCGGCCTCGGTTTCGATCCGCTCTTTCGGCAGGCCGATCCGTTCGCGTACCCATGCAAAATACAGCACGTCCATCCCTTAGCTCTCCTTCAGATGGGGCATGGCTTTACGTAGGTAGTCATAGCCGGTGATCAATGTCAGCGCTGCCGCGATCCACAACAGCCACAGCCCAATGCGACCGGACCAGAACATCGCCTCAAGGTGCCAGCGCATATGATTCAGGTCTTCCAATTGACCCGTTAGAACCTGATCCATCGTTGCGGCATCCATGCCGAATGTAGCCATCACAAAATAGTGCTCGAAAATCCCCTGCGAAAACAGAATGGCAATCGCCACCATCTGCGCGGTCGTTTTCCATTTCGCCAGCTTTGTGACCTTCAGCGTTCCGGCCGTATCGCCCAGATATTCCCGCAAGCCCGAGACAAACACCTCGCGGAACAGGATGACCGTCGCTGGCAGCACTAGCCAGGGCGTCCAGTGCTCAGCGGAGTAACCCACAAGGATCATCAGCGCGACCACCACCATCGCCTTGTCCGCAATCGGGTCCAACATGGCCCCGATCTTGGTTTCCTGTTTCCACGCGCGCGCCAGATATCCGTCAAACCAGTCGGTAATGGCTGCCGTCAGAAATAGGATCAGCGCAAACCAATCCGCGTAGGGTCTGGTGAAATACAAAAACATTACGGCCAGACCGGGCGCGGCCAGCAGGCGCAGGACGGTCAGGATATTCGGCAGGTTCCACTTCATGAAGCAGACCCTACATCGCTGGCCGGGGACAGGAAAGACGGGGCGGAAAAAAACTGTACCGATCACAGAGGCTTGGTCAAAGCGCCGCAGTCCGGCGCGGCACCGGTTATTGGCCTTGGCCCCGGGTCGGATTGTCGTCAGAGTGCAGCCGACCAAGCCCAATGGCAAAGACGAACTGATGACCCCGAATATTGAGACCGACGCGCGCGCCAACCTGATCGGTAGCGCATGGATGATCGGCGCGATGGCATGTTTCGCACTGGAAGACGCGCTGCTGAAAGCGGCGGCGGTTGCCTTGCCCGTCTGGCAAATTCTTGTCCTGTTCGGATTGGGTGGCGCGCTCATCTTTGCCTGTGTCGCGATGGCACGCGGCACGCGGCTGTTGCAACCGGATGTTCTGTCGCCCGCGATGAAAATCCGCGCGGTGTTCGAAATTCTCGGACGGCTGTTCTACGTCCTGGCTATCACACTGACGCCCTTGTCATCTGCAACCGTTATCCTGCAGGCCACCCCGCTTGTGGTCGTCGCCTGTGCCGCGCTTCTATTCGGAGAGACCGTTGGTTGGCGGCGTTGGAGCGCCATTCTCGTTGGCCTGATCGGCGTTGTGATCATCATCCAACCAACTGGTGACAGTTTCACCATCCTGTCCCTGCTGGCCGTGCTGGGGATGTTGGGATTTGCAGGTCGCGATCTGGCCAGCCGGGTCGCACCCGCCAGCCTTGGAACCGAAGTTTTAGGGTTCTACGGCTTTGTCAGCGTGATTGTCGCCGGGTTTGCCTACAGCTTTTGGGAACAGGCCCCGATTGCGCCAGTGCCGTTGCTCACAAGCCTGCATATCGCCGGAGCCGTAGGCCTTGGCGCAATCGCATACGCTTCCTTGATGAAAGCCATGCGGACGGGAGAAGTATCCGCTGTCACGCCCTTCCGCTATTCCCGCCTGCTGTTTGGTGTCGCCCTGGGTGTGGTCTTCTTTGGCGAGGATCTCGACCAGACGATGTGGATCGGCAGTTCGCTGATCGTGGCCTCGGGCCTGTACATCTTGTGGCGCGGACGCAAGGCCTAGCCTTTGTCGTGGAAGAAGTCGTAGACCTTTTGCGCCAACCCGGCTGAGATCCCCTCGACCGCTTTCAAATCCGCCAGATTGGCCCGGCTGACCGCCTTGGCACTGCCAAAATGCGCCAGCAATGCACGCTTACGCGCGGCACCAACTCCAGGGATTTCGTCCAACGGCGTCGCGCCGACCGCTTTGGCCCGTTTGGCACGGTGAGTGCCGATTGCAAACCGGTGCGCCTCATCCCGCAGACGTTGAATAAAATACAGCACTGGGTCATTGCGTTTTAAGGCAAAGGGGCGCTGGCCGGTACGGTGGAACTCTTCCTTGCCGTGATCGCGATCAACGCCCTTTGCAACACCGACCATAGGGATATCTTCGACCCCATGTTCAACCATGATCTCGCGCACAGCACTCACCTGCCCCGCGCCGCCGTCGATTAGCAACAGGTCGGGCCACAATCCCTTGTCACGATCCGGATCCTCTTTTTGCAAGCGGGTAAAGCGGCGGGTCAGAACCTCTTTCATCATCCCGAAATCGTCACCAGGGGTCAGGTCGTCGCCCCGAATGTTGAACTTTCGATAGGCATTTTTCATGAACCCGTCCGGACCTGCTACGATCATCCCACCGACGGCATTGGTGCCCTGGATATGAGAGTTATCGTAAACCTCGATCCGGTTCGGCGGGTTGTCCAGATCAAACGCCTCGGCCACGCCACGCAGCAGTTTGGCCTGCGTGGCACTTTCCGACATCCGCCGGGCCAGAGATTCCCGCGCGTTGCGCAAGGCCCCTGCAATCAGTTCCTGTTTCTCACCCCGTTGAGGCACCAAAATTTCGACCTTGCGTCCCGCCTTCTCGCTTAGTGCTTCTTGCATCAGGTCAGCGTTTTCGACGGCATCCGAAAGGATCAGTTGCCGCGGCGGTTCCTTGTTGTCGTAGAACTGGCCAAGGAAAGCCTCCATCACCTCAGCCGCGGACACATCCGCACCGACACGAGGATAGAAATCCTTGTTTCCCCAGTTTTGATTGGCGCGGATAAAGAACACCTGAACACAAGCCTGCCCGCTGTCCATATAAAGGCCAATCACATCCGCCTCAGCCACACCGCGCGGATTGATGCCCTGCGAAGTCTGCACCTGCGTCAGTGCCCGGATGCGATCACGCAGTCCGGCGGCACGTTCGAACTCCATTGCCTCGGACGCGGCCATCATCTGTTCAGCCAGTTCTTCCTGCACTTTGGTCGACCGCCCCGACAGGAACCGCTCTGCATCTTTGACGCTTTCGCTGTATTCGTCTTCCGCGATCAGGCCAACGCATGGCCCCGAGCACCGCTTGATCTGATAAAGCAGACAGGGCCGCGTGCGGCCATCAAACATGGAATCCGAGCAATTGCGCAGCAGAAACGCTTTTTGCAACTGGTTCAGCGTCCGGTTCACCGCACCCGCGCTGGCGAACGGGCCAAAATAGGTCCCCTTCTCTTTCTTTGCGCCGCGATGCTTTTTGATCTGCGGAAAGGCATGGTCCTTGGCGACCAGAATATTGGGAAAGCTTTTGTCGTCACGCAGCAGCACGTTGTATTTGGGCTTGAGCTGCTTGATCAGATTCTGCTCAAGTAGCAGCGCCTCGGTCTCGGTCCGTGTGGTCAGGAACATCATCGAGGCTGTCGCCGCGATCATCCGCTCAATCCGCCCCGAATGTCCCGGCCGCGCATAGTTCGACACCCGCGCTTTGAGATTGCGCGCCTTGCCGACGTACAGCACCCGGCTGTCCGCATCCAACATGCGATACACACCGGGTGAACTGTCCAGCGTTTTCAGATACCGCTGAATGCACGCATAGCCGGTCATTTGAGTGTCTTGGGTCGGGTCGCTGTCTGTCGTCATTTGCCTGAGATATGATTCTCTGACCATGGCTGCAATCTTGTGGCCTTCAGATCAAGAGAAAACAAATCCACGGTTTCTGTGGATAAGTGTGAAGATAAGTTTCTGAGCCTGGCGATTTTCCCTTGTTTCATTAAGGAATCCTTGATTTGCACAAAAAATAAGCAAATATTTAACCTATTGTTTTTATTGTAAATATTTTCATTCACAAGACAAGTGTATGAAAAAAAAGACATTTTTGTAACGAGCAGGTAACAGAACCGAGAGCGGTGCAAAACTTGCAGCAGCTTTACCTATTCAAGGCCCAGAACGTCCGGCGTTTTCCACCCCAGATGCTGCCCACCGTCGACGCATAAAAGCTGCCCCGTGACCGCGTGCGCATCCAGGAAATAGCCCAAGGCGGCAGTGATATCTGACGGGTTCGACCCGCGTTCCAGAACCGTGTTTGCACGCTGCGCCTGAAAGTGTTCTTCGCTTTGCCGGTGGCCCTGCATCGTTGGTCCTGGCCCGATCGCATTGACGCGGATCGCTGGCGTGAGCGCCTGCGCCGAGGTTCGGGTCAAGGCCCACAGACCCATTTTGGCAATCGTATAGGTCATGAACTCTGGCGTGAGCTTGCGCACCCGCATATCGACCATGTTGACGATCAGGCCGGTGGCAACAGGTTCGCCCGCCTCGTCCGTGCCCGGCTTCAGCCCCTGCGCAGCCATGGCCTGCGTCAAAACGAATGGCGCGCGCAGGTTGCTGTCGAGATGCCGGTCCCAGCTTTGCCGCGTGGCGGTTTGAAGGCTGTCGTATTCAAAAATCGATGCGTTGTTCACCAGACAGGTGATTGGTCCACCCAACGCCTCTGCCGCACGGGGCAGCAAGGTCAGGACCTGCGCCTCATCCAGCAGATCGGCGTGCAAGGCGACCGCCTTGCGCCCAAGCGCCTGCACCTCGGCTAAGGTCTCGGCGGCAGGTTGTTCAGACGTCGCATAGTGCACGGCGACGTCATATCCCCGGTTTGCCAGATACAGGGCCATTGCCCGACCAAGACGAATACCTGCACCGGTCACCAACGCTCGGGCCATGGATTTCCCCCTATCTTCAGGTCACGCCAACAGCGAGACGATGTAGACGGCATACAGCAGCGTCAACACCAGACCCCAGCCGCGTGTGATATCTTGTTTCAAGAACACGAACGGGATCAACAGAAGCGATGCGCCCAGCATGACCCACAGATCGAAACGCAGGAATTCCGGGTCCACCGGGATACGTCCAAACAAAGTGGCGATACCGACGATGGCCAAAAGGTTGAACATGTTCGACCCGATCACGTTACCCAAGGCGACATCCGCTTGCCTACGTAGGGCCGCCATCACAGTCGTTGCCAGTTCCGGCAGGGATGTCCCAACTGCGATCAGCGTCAGTCCGATAATCGTTTCGCTGACGCCGTATGTGCGGGCAATGATGGTGGCGTTGTCGACCAATAGATGCGCACCCATCGGCAGGCCGATCAGGCCCAGGACCAGATAGATCGATAGTTTCCAATAGGGCATGTCCGGATCGGCCTCTTCCAGACCTTCCAGCTCATCCTCTTCCGCGCAGGCTTCACCGCAGGCTTTGCGATGCGCGCGCGCATCGCGGAACGCGTTAAGCAGGACCAATCCCAAAGCAGCCAGCAAGATCGCACCACTGGCAATGTTGAACACGCCGCAAAATGCCAGGCCGATGAACAGCACCGTGGCCAGCAACATGAAAACATAGTTTCTTCTGGTGTTGCATTCGCTGGTGTGCAGCGTGGCAAGCAAGGCTGGCAGACCCAGAACCAACAAGATGTTTGCCGTGTTCGACCCGACCACGTTACCCAGCGCAATCCCCGGCGCGTTTTCCTTGATCGCACTGATCGCGATTAACAGCTCGGGGGCCGAGGTGCCAAAGGCCACAATGGTCAGGCTGACGATCAGGGCCGGTACACCCAGGCGCAGGCTCAGGTTCACTGCGCCGCGGACCAGAGCATCACCTGCGAGAAGCAAGATCAGCAAGCCGAGGCCGGATAACAGCCATGCCGTCATGTACGGCCTCCTTTTTCGCAGGAGCAAGGCCCCTTACCGATACTGAACCGTCCACAGCGCGGGCATCTTGCAGATTGCAACTTCTTCTGCCCCGGAAAGCGCAGCTTGCCGAACATAGCCAGGACACCCATGGCAATCAGGAAAAGGGTGACAATCTTGACAATCACGTCACAAACCAAAGCGCGCGTAAGCCGCTCGCTCCTCAATTCCGGTTATGGCGTCCTGGGCAAGTGTAGCCCCGAACCGCGACCAGAACGGTTTGCGCAGGCCATAGCGGCGGAACTTCACCTTGTCGCCGAACCGCTCCTGCATTTTCGGCCTCAGGTGCGCGACGCCGTCAATCAGGCCCAGTTCCTGCGCACGTCTGGCAAGCCAGACCTCGCCCGTGAACAGATCCGCACTTTGATCCAGCTTGTCACCGCGACGGGCTTTGACATGGTCAATGAAGTTCGCGTGGATATCACCCAGCAACCCTTGCAGCCGCGCGACATCTTCTTCTTTCTCCGGCGAAAAAGGGTCGAGCATTGATTTTGATTTGCCCGCCGTATGTACGCGCCGTTCAATGCCTTGCCGCGCCAGAAGGACATGCGCGCCAAACCCAGCCGAAATCACACCGATCGACCCCAGGACCGAGCTGTCATCGGCCCAGATTTCGTCGGCGGCAGCGGCCAGCCAGTAGCCGCCAGACGCTGCAACGTCTTCGACGAAGGCAATAACGGGGACCTCAAGCTCTTCCGACAGCCGCCGGATTCGCGACCCGATCAGAGAGCTTTGCACCGGCGATCCACCGGGCGAGTTGATCTCAAGCGCCACGGCCGCAGGTTTACCTTTGCGAAACGCCTTTTCCAGAACGGGGGCCAGCGCGGTATCGTTCAACGATCCACGCCCCGCCATTCCGATGGCGCCGGATAGGCGAACCACGGCCACGAGGGGCTGCTTTTTGACAAATGGCAGGCTGAGCTTCATGGGTGCCGATGTAGAGTGCGGCTGAGCCCTAAACAAGGGACCGTTCGAGCCTTAGACGTGACGTGAACCAAATTCACACACATGGCGGGCAAAAATGCAACGCCCTAGCTGCGAATACGCCAGCCGGTTTTGAAGATCCAGCCGATCACAGCCAGACAAGTCCCCGTGAAGACCAGAATCGCCAGCAGGCTGAATCCGATCGGGACATCGGCCAACCCGTAAAACGACCAGCGGAACCCGGAAATCAGGTAAACAACCGGATTGAACAGGGTGATCGTCTGCCAAACAGGCGGCAGCATCGAGATCGAATAGAACGTTCCGCCCAGAAAGATCAGTGGCGTGATAACCAGCTGTGGCACCAAAGATATTTGTTCAAAGTTGCTGGCCCATATCCCTACGATAAAGCCCAACAGCGAAAAACTGAGGCAGGACAGGATCAGGAACGCTGCCATCGCAAAGGGATGTTCGATGCGTATGTCCACGAAGAATGTGGCCGTCACCAGGATTACCAGCCCGACAAACAACGACTTGGTGGCGGCGGCCCCGACGTAACCTATTACGATCTCAATAAAATTCACTGGCGCCGACAGCAGTTCGTATATCGTACCAAGGAATTTCGGGAAGTAGATCCCGAAAGACGCGTTCGAGATTGCCAGCATCACAACGGACAACATGATAAGCCCTGGCACGATGAACGCGCCATAAGATACACCCTCGACCTCTTGGATGCGGCTGCCGATCGCAGTGCCGAAGACCACAAAATACAATGAGGTCGACAGGACCGGCGACAGAAAGCTCTGTGCCAAAGTGCGGAAGAACCGGGCCATTTCGAACCGGTAGATTGCTGCGATGGCAGACCAGTTCATGCGGGTTCTCCGGATACCAGGTTCACGAAAATCTCTTCCAGGCTCGACTGCCGGGTCTGCACGTCGCGCAGAACAAGCCCCGCCTGCGCCACATCGTTCAGCAAAGTGGTGATCCCAGTGCGGTCCGCGTGGGTGTCATAGGTATAGACCAGCGCGTCGCCATTGCCGTTCAACGTCAGGTTATGCACAGCCAGACTGTCGGGAATGGCCTGGATAGGATCGGCCAGCATAACCTCGATCTGTTTCTTGCCCATCTGGGCCATCAGGGTGTTCTTGTCCTGGACCAGCCGCAGCTCACCCTCGTCGATCACACCTACCCTGTCGGCGATGGCTTCGGCCTCTTCGATGTAATGTGTCGTCAGGATGATGGTTACCCCGGCCTTTTTCAGCTCGGCCACGATCTCCCACATATCCTTGCGCAGTTCGACATCTACGCCGGCGGTCGGCTCATCCAGGAACAGCACGCGCGGCTCATGTGCCAGGGCCTTGGCAATCAGCACGCGGCGCTTCATGCCGCCGGACAGTTCCTTGATCGCGTTTTTACGCTTGTCCCACAAAGACAGCTTGCGCAGGATCTCTTCGATCCGGGCGTTGTCGCTGCCATATCCGAACAGGCCCCGCGAGAACCGAACCGTGTTCCAAACTTTCTCAAACGGCTCAAGCGCGATTTCCTGCGGCACCAGCCCGATCATCCGCCGCGCTGCACGAAATTCGGTCTGGATGTCATGCCCACCTACGGTAACGGTGCCAGAAGTCGGAGTGGTAATGCCGCACACGGTGGAAATTAGGGTCGTCTTGCCGGCCCCATTCGGGCCCAGCAACGCCAGAATTTCGCCCTGCTCGATATCCAAGGACACCCCTTTGAGCGCCTCGAATCCGTCGGCATAGGACTTACGCAAATCCCTGATGGACAGAATAGTTGTCATGCACATTCCCTGTTCTGGCGGGGACACTACCCCGACGGCCCGGCACAGAACAGGTCAATTCCGCACATTGTTCTGCGCTTTTTTGTGGGCGCGCGGCTGTGTCTGGTCTGCGGCACCGCCGCCATTCGGTAATCCGCTTTTGTACATGCTCAATTAGCAAACACGCATCAGGCAAACGCGCATAGTGTTGTCCTTGCCGATAGGCTGCGGGCCCCGTGCGGTTCAATTGCGACCAACATCAAACGCTGCGGCGGATACAGGCGCCCTATCACAGCCAGCAGAATCTGGTCTTGCAATCCCCGGGCATCCCCGAAAACTTGCGCCAAAAGGAGAAGGCCCATGCTCAGCGGAATACGGATCATTGAAGTTGAAGGTTTGGGGCCAGGTCCTTTTGCAGCCATGTTACTGGCCGATCTGGGGGCAGACGTCATCACGATTCACCGCAAGGGACAGCCCGCTGCACCGGGTATACCCCAGCAATCTGTCCTGGATCGCGGCAAACGCTCGATTGATCTGAATTTGAAGGATACAGCCGATCTGGACATCGCAAGACGCCTGATCGCCTCGGCCGACGCGCTGATCGAAGGGTTTCGCCCAGGTGTGATGGAAAAGCTGGGGCTTGGCCCCGACGCTTTTCAGGAAACCAACCCCAAACTGGTCTATGGTCGCATGACCGGATGGGGTCAGGACAGCCCGCTCTCCGCAACTGCCGGGCACGATCTGAACTATATCTCTCTGTCCGGGGCCTTGTGGTACGCCTCGGTCGCCGGCCAGCCCCCGCAGACCCCTGCGACTCTGGTCGGGGATATTGGCGGCGGTGCTATGTATCTAGTTGCTGGTATTCTGGCCGGGCTTCTCAACGCGCAGCGGACCGGACAGGGCACCGTGGTTGATGCGGCCATCTATGACGGATCGGCCCATATGATGAACCTGTTGATGAGCATGCGTCAATCCGGAAATCTGTCTGAGACGCGGGGTCACAGCCTGTTGGACGGCCCGCATTGGAGCCGCACCTACGAGTGTCTGGACGGGGGGTTCATGACCGTCCAGTGTCTTGAACCCAAGTTCTACGCCGAATTCCTGCAAAAACTGGGGCTCTCAGGCGATCCCGAATTCACAAACCAATATGTTCCGGCACTTTGGCCCAAACTCACACAGCGGCTCTCAGAAATTTTTGCCAGCAAACCCCGCGCCCACTGGGCCGATATGTTCCAGGGATCCGACGCCTGCGTCGCGCCCGTACTCGACCCGGTCGAGGCGCAAGCCCATCCCATGAACGCCGCGCGCCAAACCTGGATCAACCAAGACGGCGCGTTGCAGGCCGCGGCTGCACCCCGCTTTTCGACCGAGACATGGCAGCCCAAACCCAGCCCCCGCCGAGGCGAACACAGGCAGGACATTCTGGATCAGCTGTCCACCAACGCGCCTCCCGACCCTTCACCTGGCTAAAATATCCTAGGCTCCAGACTCATTGATTTACAACCAGAATAGAACGGTAGCCGCGAGTGCGATGGCTGACAGGAAGACCTTCGG